>JBFKCU010000396.1:0-3009 GCA_041620115.1 Burkholderiales bacterium
ATCCAGGTCACGGCGCGCGATGCGCGCGGCCGCAAGCAGTACCGTTACCACACCCGTTACCGTGAAGCGCGCGACCGCTCCAAGTTCCGCCGCATGCTTGAGTTCAGCGAGGTGCTGCCGGCGATCCGCGAGCAGGTCGAGCGTGATCTGCGGGCTCCGGAGCTGAGCCGGCGCGAAATCCTCGCCGCGACGGTGCGGCTGCTCGACAAGACGCTGATCCGCGTCGGCAATGACGAGTACGCCAAGGAGAACCGCTCCTACGGGCTCACCACGCTGCGCACCCAGCATGTGACGGTGGAAGGTTCGGTGCTGCGTTTCAGTTTCCGCGGCAAAAGCGGCGTGCAGCACGCGCTCGCCGTCACCGACAAGCGCATCGCGCGCATCGTGCAGCGCTGCCAGGATCTGCCGGGGCAGGAGCTGTTCCAGTTTCTGAACAGCGACGGCAAGCGCCAGACCGTCACCTCGGACGATGTGAACCAGTACCTGCATGCGGCGGCGGGGCGCCATGTCACGGCCAAGGATTTCCGCACCTGGGGCGGCACCATGCTGGCGGCGGTGGCATTGCGCGCGGCCGGGCCCGCGCCCACCAAAAAGGAAGCGCAGGCCAACATCCTGCGCGCCATCGATGCGGTGGCCGAGCGGCTGGGCAACACGCGCACGGTGTGCCGCAAGTACTACGTGCATCCGGCCCTGCTGCACGCCTATCTGCAGGGCCTGACTGCGGCGGCGTCAGTCACCGCACCCCCGCGCCGCAGCAAGCGTAAGCGCGCAGTGCCGGCGCTGCGCCGCGACGAGGTGGCGGTGCTGCAGTTTCTGCACGAGGTGACTTGAGGCGGGCGGGGTGGTGGGTGAGTCAATGCGGGGATGGGCGGAAATAAATAAAAATATCAATAAAATCAACAGGTTACATCTACCCTGGTCTGGGCCTGCTATTTCATTGCAAGTCGTTGTATTAAATGGTATTTTCGCTATTCGCGAATTGCGAAAATACTTCGAGGTGAATTGTGCGTCGTCCGGTGAACCGTCAACCCGTGCTGAAGCCGCAGGATCTGTATTTGCTGCTGGCGCTCCTGGCCCGGCGCGGCGAGTCGTGGACGTATCCCGAGCTCGCGGCCTTTGCCGGGGTGTCCATGTCAGAGGTGCATGGCGCTTTGCGTCGGGCGGAGCACGCGCGGCTGCTGGCGTTTGTCGATCAGCGGCCCAGCCTGATTGTGCCCGCCTGCAAGGAGTTCCTGTTCCATGGCGCGCGCTACGCTTTTCCGGCGGCCCGCGGCGGCATGGTGGGGGGCGTGCCGACGGCTTATGCCGCGGCACCGCTCAACGCACTGATTGCGCCATCGGCCGATCCGCCGCCGGTGTGGCCCCACGCGGAGGGCAACGCACGTGGGCTGGCGCTGGTGCCGCTGTATCCGAGCGCGCCGTCAGCGGCGCTGCGCCATCCGGCGTTGTACGAAAACCTGGCGTTGTTTGATGCGTTGCGCATGGGTGGCGCGCGCGAGCGCAACCTCGCCGAGAAACTGCTGGAGGAGCGTTTCTGAATCCACTCGATCCGAATGTGCAGGCGGTTGAGGCGGTGGCCGGCGCACTCGGGGATTTGTGTGATGAGCTGGTGCTGGTGGGCGGATGTGCTGCGGGCCTGCTGTATACGTCGCCCACGGCGCCGCCGCCCCGCGTGACTTATGACGTGGATGTGGTGGCCGAGGTCGCAGCGCTGCCCGAGTACTACGCGCTGGAGAAAAAATTCTCGGCGCGCGGATTCAAGCGCGATCGTTCTCCCGAGGCGCCGGTGTGCCGGTGGCGGCTTGGCGACTTGTGTGTTGACCTGATGCCGAGTGACGAGCGCGTGCTCGGATTCTCCAATCGCTGGTACCCGTTGGCCATTGCAGGTGCATCGTCCGTGGTTCTGCCGGGCGGGCGGTCTGTGCGTCTGATCCCGGCGCCGGTTTTCCTTGCAGCCAAGTTCGAGGCCTTTGCGACACGCGGACGAGGCGATCTGCTGTCCAGTCACGATTTCGAGGACATCATCAACGTCATTGATGGTCGCCCCGGCATCGATGTTGAAGTGAAGGCAAGCGTGGCGGAGCTCAGGGTTTTCCTGGGCGCTCGTTTTGCTGAAATAAGCCGGCATCCGGATTTCGAGAACACATTGCCGGGGTTGGTGGTGTATGACGAGCTGTACGAAGACCGGGTTCGTCGCATCCGCGACCGGATCAACTCGATGGCTGCGGAATAAGCGCCGGTAAAAACATGCACTTATACTGGCGCTGTTGACCTGATGCCGTGATGATTTACGTTGCCACACCCGGCTGACGCTTCTGGTGCGACCATAGCGCTGTCGCTTCCAACTTTTTCAGGAGATTCATGATGAACACCCGTCGCACGTTGATCAAAGCCGCTGCCGCCACACTGGTGTAGGGCCATTTGCCGTTCGGGGCCTGGGCCGCCAGCGCCGGCGCCAAAATGAAAATCGGTATCGTTGGTTCGGGCAATGTCGGCGGCAATCTCGGCACGGTGTGGGCCAAGGCCGGACACACGGTCATGTTTTCCTCGCTTGATCTCGAGCACGACAAGGCGCTGGCCGCCCGCGTCGGCCACGGCGCACGTGCCGGCACGTCGCGCGAGGCTGCGGCTTTCGGTGATGTGGTGGTGGTCTCGGTGCCGTACCGGGCGCTGCCCGCGGTGGGCAAGGATCTCGGCGATTTGATCAAGGGCAAGGTGGTCATCGATACCTGTAATCCCTTTGAGGCGCGCGACGGCGAGGTCGGCATCTGGGCGCGCAAGATGGGTGCGGGCCTCGCTTCACAGGAACTGCTGCCCGGTGCGCGCATCGTGCGTGCCTTCAACGCCATCGGCGCTGCACGCATGGGAGCGGCCTATCAGAATCCGGGTGCGGTGGGCATGCCCATCGCCGGCGATGATGCCGAGGCGATCAAGATGGCGTCGGGCCTGATCCGCGATATCGGTTACGAGCCGGTGCTGATCGGTGGCCTGGCGATGGGTCGCCACCTG
>JBFKCU010000397.1:0-3004 GCA_041620115.1 Burkholderiales bacterium
CACGCGCAGCGTCCACTGATGATCGTGCAGCACAACGCTGCTGGTCGCGGCAAACTGCGGCTGGTGCCGGCCGATACTACGGCTTTCATACAGCAAGGCGTTCCGGTCCAACGTCGCGCCGTCGTATATTGCAATGCCGACGCTGCCACCCTCGCCCAATATGCCGTTGATGAGGTCGCCGGCGCGAAATACGGCATAGACGAACCCCTGCGGCAGCTCTCGGGGTTTGGCGGCGTCCACCGGCATCTCACGGTAGATGGGTTTGTACATCAAAAATCCCGCCTGCACATCAGTCCCGGTTTCCTGAACCAGCGTCACCTTGCCTGAAATCGTTGCCGCGCCGGTATGCATGGCGCGATCCATCGCATCCCGTCTGACCGCTTCGGAATACATGTCATATCCGAACGCACGCAGGTTTCGGTCACTAAAAGGCTCCAGATACAGTATCGGGGTATAGATTTCACGCTCTCCCGGCGGAGTGACGGCAAAGTTAGGAAACCCTTCGCTTCGAACCCGCGCCTCGAAATCATGTCGATACGGACGCTTCAGGTACTGCGCAAAGCCCAACCCCTGTATGCCCGGATAGTAGGCATCCAGCTGCAGCGTTTGGTGATAGCTGCGCCATTCGCTGCGCGCAACGCTGACCGACGCCGCGAACAGCCCGGCGGCGCCCCGCAGCACCTGCTCGTAATCCATCATGCGCCCGGTAATTGCATCCTGCACCTGCATCGCCTGGAACTCGAAGCGCGTGCGCGCTTCCTGTTCGGCGGCAGTACGTGCCGCATTCCACGCGGAAATCGTTAACCCGCCCAGCAGTATCACGGCGATGACCGCGGCGAAGACGCTGTAGAAACGCTCTCCGGCCGGCAACGCAGCGCGCAACAGATGACGCAGGTTCATGACCGGGGCGTCTTATCCGCGGGATCTGCAGGAACAGCCGACTGCCATCCGGCCGTACGGGTCATATCGCCCCATTTTGCCTTGCCCCCTGCCATCCACTTGAGCAATCCCCACAGCCGCCACAGCGAATTCAACTGACGGTAGCCGAAATTCTCGATGATCACCACCACCAGCAGCACGGCCAGCTGCCTGGGTTTCGGATATATGTGGAATGACAGCTCCTCAAGCAGCAGCGCGCTCACCGAGAGTATGAATCCAAAGCCCAGAGCCACCAGCATGAAGGTGACAAAGGCCTCGGTCGAAACGATTCCCAGGATAAATGCCGCGATCATGAACAGGTAACCCGTGACCTCGATCAACGGACCGAGCCACTCAAACACCAACATGAACGGAAAAGCCAGCCAGCCGGGTGCACCGCCACGGGGATGGAACAACAGATCCAGATTCATGGTCAGACTTTCGCACAGCCCGCGCTGCCAGCGCACCCGCTGGTTTTTCAGCACGCGCAGTGATTCCGGTGCCTCAGTCCAGCAGATCGGATCAGGCACAAACACAATGCGATAGGGGATGCGCTGCAGACGATGCCAGCGGTGCAGCCGCATAACCAGTTCCATATCTTCGCCCACCGTATCACTGCGATAACCGCCGACGGTCACCACGTTTTCCTTGCGGAACAGGCCGAACGCGCCTGAAATGATCAGCACCGCATTGAGCGGCGACCAGCCCAGCCGTCCGAACAGAAAAGCCCGCAGGTACTCGACAATCTGCACCAGCGCCAGCAGGTTTGTGGGCAGGCCCACTTTGGCCATGAACCCCTGGTCCACCACACAGCCGTTGGCAATGCGCACCGTGCCGCCCGAAGCAATTGTGAGCGGATTCTCAAGAAATGGCTCGACCACGCGCTTAAGGCTGTCACGCTCCAGGATGGAGTCCGCATCCACGCCGCAGAACAGGGGATAACGGGAAGCATTGATGCCCGCATTGAGTGCATCGGCTTTCCCGCCGTTGTCCTTGTCGATGACGCGCAGCGTGGGGTGCAGCGTCGAGCGGTAGATTGCACGCACCTTTTTCGTCTCCAGGCGCTGCCAGTAGGCCTCCGGAAACGGCACCAGCGCGAACTCCCGTCGCAGCGTATCCATCGTGCCGTCCCTGGACCCGTCGTTGATCACGATCACCTCGTAATCCGGATAGTTCAGTTGCAGCATGGAGCGCACCGATGCTGCGATCGTGGCCGCTTCGTTATAGGCAGGGACCAGCATGGACACCGGCAATTCGAATCCGGACAAGGCGCGCGGCATGTCATCCATGCTGTGCTCGTCGACATAACGCTTGAGCGCCCCCAGCGACAGCAGATTGAGCAGGATATAGCCGGTATTGATCCCGACGAAAAACAGCAGAAAGAACCACTGCGCAAAGGAAATCACGTCGTTGGTGGTCACCGCGCTCTCTCCTCGGCAACCGCCTGCGCCAGCATGTCTGCTGCAAAGTGATCCGGCAGCACGCCCCGGATCAATTCGAGATCATCCAGAGTCGTCGAAGGCAGCCTGATCAATGCCCGCGCCGCGTGATAGCGCACCCACCAGTGTCTGTCGCTCAGCATGTCGGTGAGCAACTTGCGGTCTTCCGGCATGCCGATCCGACCGAGAGCCCGCACCGCGCTAATACGCACCACCCAGCTCTCATGCCGCGCATAGGTCCGCAGCATGTCGAGATCACGCGGATCGTACAGAACACGGAGTGCCGCGGCGATGATCTCCGCATCCGATGTCCGCGCCAGAATCTTGCGAACAACCGGAGCACTGAGCCCCGGGTAAGCCACTTGCATCATGCGCAGCAGGCGCGGCACCTGCCGGGCCTTATCGTCCGATGCAAAAGCAGCCTCGACGCCGGCGATCAGCGGCCGCGTAACCTGGTCGGGGCCGAGGTCCTTCAGCATGGCAACGACCCTGGCCACGGGCCAGTCTTCGCGCCGCGCAATAACCGGAATCAGCCAGTCCAGGGTTACCGGCGCATCGATATCCAGCAGCGCACGTGCGGCCGCCAATGACAGTATGGGCGACGGATCATCGGTCAGTTCGCGCAATTCGTGCCACGCGCTCCGGTC
>JBFKCU010000398.1:0-3004 GCA_041620115.1 Burkholderiales bacterium
CGCGCATGAGCGCCTCGCCGCACTCACGCCGGCGGAGAAACACGCGATTGCCGCGGACGCGCGTGCCGAATACGAGCGCCTGCCCCCCACGGAGCGCGAACAACTGGTGCAGTTGTTGCGCTCGCGCGTGGCACCGATTCCGCGTGATCTGAACGACCTGATCCTCGCCGAATTTAGCGCGGCGCGCACGCTCGCCGGCGCTGCTGCCGCGCCGGCATTACCGTAAGTAGCCGTCAGTCGGCGCCGGCGGCTTTGAGGATCGGCGTCGTATTGCGCAACGGCCGCGCGTCGTTGCGGGCGACGTCGCCGCAGATCTCTGCACCTTCCTCGATCTTGATCTTGCCGTAGCGGATTTTTCCGGAGACATGTCCGCTGGCGTAGATAATCAGCTGTTCGCGTGCGGTCAATTCGCCCTCGAAGCGGCCGCGGATTTCGGCGATGTCGATGCTGACCTTGCCGTTGAACACGCCGTGCTCGGCGATCTGCACCACGCGGCTGTCCATGGAAGCTTCGACGGTGCCCTCGACCACGAGGGTGTCGCAATCGGTGATTTCCACACCTTTCAGTTTGATGTCAGGTCCGACAATCAGGCGGCTGCCGCTGGTGGATTCGGGCTTGGTGCGTTCAACGGGCGGGACCTCAGCCCGCGCAGGCGGCACCGGTTTGGCGGTCGTTTCCGGCGCCTGGCCCAGAGCGGGCGTGACATTGACGTTACGGCGGGCCGGGTCGTCGCGTTTCTTGAAAAGGGTGTCTCGATTCAGCATAAAACCTCCAGATGTTGGTGCGCCCGTGACGGCCGCGATGGATAAAAGCGAAAAACGCACAGATTGCAACAGCAGGATGCCTAAGCAACATCGGGGCCAGGTAAAATATGCAATAAAAACAATGCCTTATTTTTGGCCCCGCGCATTGCGTGATGTTTTGCCTGAAATTCCGTCGGCGTGCAGAGACAGGGATCGGTGCTTATCCCTTAATTCATTGTTTTTGCAGAATTTTTCCGGTCGTTCTCGAGCGACGTTCGCTGCGCCCGATGCGCCGTCATGTGCGCCAGACAAAAAAACGCGGCGGGATTAACCGCCGCGTTTACTCAGCAGCACCGGCGCGGGCGCTGCCTTGACCAGGGGAGGAGGAGCCCCCGGCCGGAGTTGCGTGATGGGCCTTACCGGCCGATCAATGCTTGATGCTGGGCTTCATCAGCAGGTAGGCGCCCAACTGCTCAATCTTGCGCGTGAACCACAGCACTGCGTCAACAATGGCGTCGGCGTCACGCATCGCGTTCATCGCAACCTGACGCTCGGTTTCGCTCATAGGCACCGCATTGATCCGCTCATAGATGGCTGAGCCAATTTTGTTTTCCATATCGCTTCTCATCGTATTTACCTTAACCTTTCCAGTTTTTCGCCGTCCCGGCGTTGTAGCCTCACTGTCATATAACTCAATGAGTTCGGACTGAAGTATAGACTCGGTCCAGGACGAATTGTTGCGTCGCAGCACCTGATATATTGTCATTAATCGGTTAAGTTATGCTAAGCTGAATGCCAACTATGTCACAACGTTTGCCCCCCCTGAACGCGCTCAAGGCCTTCGAGGCTGCGGCGCGCCATTTAAGTGTAAAAAAAGCCGCAGTTGAGCTCAACGTGACACCGGCTGCCGTCAGTCACCAGATCCGCACGCTGGAAGAATATTTGAACGTACAGCTGTTCCATCGCTATAACCGGGCGCTGGAGCTGACGGATGCTGCGCGCGCCTGCCTGCCCAAGCTGCGCGAAGGTTTTGACTGCCTGGCGCAGGCGGTGGACCGGCTGCGCACGCATACCAGTGGCGGCATGATGACCGTCAGCGCGGCGCCGTCGTTTGCCGCGCGGTGGCTGATGCCGCGGCTGCACCGGTTCATTGCCGCGCATCCTGAGATCGAGGTCCGGGTTTCGGCGCGCATTCGCCGCATCAGCGTCGATGGCAAGGTCGATGTCGCCGAGCGCGCAACGATTGAAGCCTGGCTGGACGATTCCGACGTGGCGATCATCTACGGGCACGGACACTACCCCGAACTCGACGTGCACAAGCTGCTGCCTCTGACCGTAACGCCCATCTGCAGCCCGCAGGCGTTGAGCGGCGAACACGCGCTGCGTACACCGGAGGACCTCAAGCACTACATGCTGTTGCATGATGACACCGGCGAAATGTACGACGGTGAATCATTCTGGGATGTGTGGCTCAAGGCCGCGGGCGTGAAGGGGCTGGACGCCAAGCGCGGCGCGCATTTCAGTCACGCGGTGCTGGCATTCGAAGCGGCGATGGATGCGATCGGCGTGGTGGCGTCGATCCCGGCGCTGGCGGCGGAAGATCTGGCCGCAGGCCGGCTGGTGACGCCGTTCGACCTCAGGGTAACCCTGGCCTCGGCCTACTATGTGGTCTGCGAGCCGCACGCCAAAACGCGACCCGCCGTCGCGGCTTTCCGCGACTGGCTGATTGCCGAGGCCGCGAAGGATGCGGCCACTGCGGCCGCGGCCTGATCAATCAGCGGGGGGCCTGGGGCAAGCTTCAGGCGGGTTTGGGTGCCGCGCGGTCGATCTGGCGGTCGTCAATCGGCAGATTGAGCAGCGCGGCGACGATCCCCATGCCGATGGTCAGCAGCCACATCACGGTGTACGAGCCGGTGGCATCGAACACATAGCCGCCGATCCACACGCCGGCGAAACTGCCGACCTGGTGAAAAAAGAAAGCAATGCCGGTCAGCGTCGACAGGTATCTGACGCCGAACACATGCGCGATCAGGCCGCCCGTCAACGGCACCGTGCCCAGCCACAGAAAACCGATGGTCGCTGAAAACACGTAGACGGTCAGCGGCGTCACCGGCAGCAGTATGAAAATCGCGATCGCCACCGAGCGTGTGAAATAAAGCAGTGACAGCAGGTATTTCTTGGTGTGGCGGCCGCCCAGCCAACCCCACATATAGCTGCCGATCATGTTGAAGAAACCGATCAGCGCCAGTCCGATCATCCCC
>JBFKCU010000399.1:0-2984 GCA_041620115.1 Burkholderiales bacterium
CGAGGATCTGTGGGCATACAACGAGGAAGTCGTAGCGCGGGCGATACGTGCCTGTCCGTTACCCGTGGTATCCGGTGTCGGCCACGAAACTGATTTCACCATTGCCGATTTTGCCGCCGATGTGCGTGCGCCGACGCCGACTGCGGCAGCGGAACTGGTCAGCCCTGACGGCTTGAAGCTCAAACGCGATGTGGCGCTGCTGGGCCAGCAGCTCGTGCGGGTGTTTGCGCGCGCGCTGGAGGACCGCATGCAGCGTCTCGACTATCTTTCGCGGCGGCTCACCCATCCCGGTGAACGCATCCGCAATCAGGTGATTCACCTGCAGCACCTGGTGACCCGCCTGCGCGGCGCCTGGGGGCGCGGCGCTGATGAGCAGTGGTGGCAGTTGCGTGATGCCGGGCAGCGGCTGCGGGCCGCGGCGCCCGACACGCATGCGCTGGGGTTGCGGCAACAGGACCTGGCGCGGCGGTTGCGCGGTGTGGCTCGCGAGCATCTGACGGCCGCCGCGGAGCGCGTGGGCGGCATCCGCTCGCACCTGTTGCATCTGAATCCGCAGCGGGTGCTGGAGCGCGGCTACAGCATTACCGAGTCTGCCACCGGCGAGATCATTCGCGACAGCGCTCGGCTTACGGCGGAGCAGGAGCTGAAAGTCACGCTGGCCCGCGGCTGGGCTGGCGTGAAGGTGAAAAACACCGGCTGAAGCATAGGCGCGCATGCGCTGCCCTCAACCGCGCGTCCTTCGCCTGTCGCCTTTGCGTTGTGGTGAGGATGCCGGCGAAGCAGAACCACTTGCGCTGTGTGATGCGAGGCGCGCAGGCGGAATCGTCGGATCCCCGAACACCGGATTGGCACGCAGCCATTGTTCGAACTGCTCCGCAGGCAGCGGCTTGCTCATGCAATAGCCCTGTGCTCCGTCACAGCCCATCTGTCGCAGCAGCGCCCAGATCGCCAGGTCTTCGACGCCTTCAGCGATGACCCTCAGACCCATGTTGTGACCCAGGTCGATGGTGGATTTGACGATCATTGCATCGTCGGCATCGGTGGTCATGTCACGGACGAATGATTGGTCGATTTTCAGCTCGCTGACCGGCAGTTTTTTCACGTAAGACAGCGATGAATAGCCTGTGCCGTAGTCGTCGATGGCCAACTCGATGCCGAGCTGATCAAGCTGGCGCAGCGTCTCCAGCGATTTGGCCGGATCTTCCATGACGCCGTTTTCGGTGATCTCCATGCTCAGCCACCGCGCGTCGACACCGCGCTGTTTCAATTCGGTGGCGATCATTTCGATCAGACCGGGATCGAGCAGGTCGCTGGCGCAGATATTGACCGAGATTGTGATGTTGATACCCTGCGCCTGCCAGATTTCGCACTGGCGGATGGCGCGCCGTATGATCCAGCGCGTCATCGTGCGGATGTAGCCGGTCTGCTCGGCAAAGGGGATGAACTGCAGCGGCGGCACCAGGCCGCGCTGCGGATGGACCCAGCGCACCAGTGCTTCGGCCTGCGTGGTGGTACCGGACTTCAGGTCGACCTTGGGCTGGTAGTACAGCACCAGTTCATCCTGCTCGACTGCACGTTTCAGATCGCCGAGCAATGTCAGGTAGTCCTGGTGCGGCTGAGTGGCGTCCGGCTCGAATACCGAGTAACCGCGTTTGCCGCGCTTGGCCACGTACATTGCGATATCCGCATTGCGCAGGAGATGGTACGGATCGGTCCCGTGTTCCGGATAGCTCGCGATTCCGATGCTGAAGCGCACATCCAGCGTGTGGCCATCAATGGTGATCGGTGTGTCATGTGCGCTGAGTATCTTTCCGGCGACCTCGCAGGCGTGTTCGACATCGCCTTTGGGCAGGATCACCGCAAATTCATCGCCGCCCAGTCGGGCAACGGTATCGGACTTGCGCAGCAGCAACAGCAGCCGTTCGCCCACCGCCAGCAGCACGCGGTCGCCGACCGGATGCCCCAGCGTATCGTTGATCTGCCTGAAGCGGTCGATGCCCATGGTCAGTACCGACATTGGCTTCTGGTCGCGCTCGGCGGCCTTGAGCGCGAGGTCGAGGCGGTCGTGGAACAGTGCGCGGTTGGGCAGGCTGGTGAGTGTGTCCTGGTAAGCCAGGCGCAGGATTTTCTGTTCGCGCGCCGAGACGGCGTCGCGCAGGTGGTTGAAGCCCGCGGCAATCTCGCCGATTTCGTCCTGCTGGGTGATATCCGCTTTTTGCGAGTAGTCGCCGCTACGCGTCACACGTGCGGTTCGGGCGAGACGGGTGATCGGTTGGGCGAGGCGGCGGCTGACTACGATGCCGCCGAACAGCGAGGCAAATACGCTGGCGATGGCCAGATCGAGCAGCGTCTTTTGCAATTGCATGAACGGATCAAGCGTGTATTCGAGTGAACGTTGCCATACCGCAATAACGCGGCTGTCGCCGACACTGTTGAGCGTCACGGCGCGTGTCTGGTAGTCCTCTGAGGCCAGCAAGATTGGAGCGTCCTTCACCTGCGCGCGCAGAATATCGGCGATGCGCGTCGGCAAGCTGTCGCGTGCGGCCGGCGGCAGGGTGGAGCCGCTGACGGTCCAATTGTTTTCATCCGCCTCGGTCAGGAAAGACAACTGCAGCGAGGCCAATTCCTCCGTATCGCGCGCCAGGCTGTCGTCGAGCCTGTAGCCCTTCGCAACCCAGGCGATGGGTGTCGGCGCCGATACCGGTATGACCACCAGATGATAAGGCTGACCGTTGATGATGACGACCGCACTGGCCCTGCCGGACCGGCGCGCGGCGTCAATCAGATGCGGGAAGGGAAATGGCTGTCCCTGACTGGTCTGCTGCTGCGTGTCGGCCAGCAGGCGGCCGTCGGGCCCGGCCACCATGATCAGGTTTTTCTCGAAGCTTATATCGTGATTGCTGATTGCGGTGATGATGCCGTTTGCATCGCGCGCCTGGATCGCCGTACTGAAATTGCGATCGGCGGCAAACACGATGCCGGCC
>JBFKCU010000400.1:0-2972 GCA_041620115.1 Burkholderiales bacterium
TACAACTCCGCTGTGACCGGAATCAAGCTCAGCATTGAGAAGCGGCCCAACGGTCAGTCGTTTATCAAGGTGACGGGCACGCGTCCGGTTACCGAACCTTTTATCGACCTGCTCGTCGAGATCTCCTGGTCCGGGGGCAAACTGGTGCGTGAATATACGGCGTTGCTGGATCCACCCGGGTATGGTCAGCAGGCGCAAGTTGCCGCCGCACCCGCAACAGCGCCTGCCGTGCCGGAGTCGAGACCCATCGTTGCAGCGCAGGCACCGGCACCGGTGCCTGCGTCTGTGCCTGCATCTGCTGCGGCCGGTCCCAAGGCGCAGGAATACGGACCGATTGCCCGCGGCGAGACGTTGGGAAAGATCGCTGCAAGCCTGAAACCTGAAGGGGTATCGCTGGAACAGATGCTGGTCGGCCTGTATCGCAGCAACCCGGACGCGTTTATTCGCAATAACCTAAACCTGGTCAAGTCCGGGAAGATCTTGCGCGTCCCCGATGCCCAGGAACTTTCTGCCGTGTCCCAGGGTGAGGCCTTGAAGGAATACCGCACCCAGGTGGCCGACTGGCGTGCCTACAGCGGCCGCTTGGCTGACACGGCGGGCACCGCCTCTGCCGCGGGCAGCACGGCGCGTGGAAAAATTACTGCGCGTGTGGACGATGCGCCGACCGACAGCAAGGATGTGGTCAAGCTGTCCAAGGGAGAGCCGGGCAAGGGCGGCAAACCGCTCACCGGTGAAGCGCGTGCGCGCGCATTGCAGGAAGAACTGGTAGCGCGAAACAAGGAACTTGCCGAAGCCAACGAGCGCATCGCGCAACTCGAAAAAACGATCAAAGACACGCAGAAGCTGGCCGAGCTGAAGAATCCGGGCATGGCCGCCGTGCAGCAAAAAGCCGAGGCGGTTACCGCAGCCAAGTCTGCACCGCCAAAGGTTGAGTCACCACCCGCGGCCAAGCCTGAGGCGGCACCGCCGGCGGCGGAAATGAAAGCTGAGCCGCCGGTTGCAGTGGCCGAGGCCAAGAAAGACGATGCGGTCGCGGCGGCGCCGGCGGACAAGCCGGCCGAGGAAGCCAAGCCCGCGCCGAAGCCGAAACCCAAGCCGGTTGCTCCGCCGCCGCCTCCGCCGGAGCCGGACATGATGGACATGGTGATGGACAATCTGCCCCTGGTTGGTGGTGGTGCTGCGGTCCTGGTGCTGGGTGGACTGGGTTTTGCGGCGATGCGCCGGCGTCGGGCCGCGCGCAGGGACGACAACGAACTTGAGCAGGTTGCGCCGACCTTTGCCGCGGCTGCTGACCATGCCGACGACACCATGCAAACGGGTGCTGCCGCAGTTGCCTCCGCGGGCGCAGCGCCCGCCAGCGCCGAGGAAATCGATCCGGTCGCCGAGGCCGAGGTTTATATCGCCTACGGTCGCGACGGTCAGGCCGAAGAAATCCTGAAAGAGGCAATGAGCCGCGATCCGTCGCGTGAAGATGTGCAGGTGAAGCTGGCGGAAGTCTATGCGGCACGCCAGGACGCTGGGGCATTTGCCAAGGTCGCCGAATCCATGAATGCGCTGACCGGCGGCAGCGGTGATAACTGGCTCAAGGTGGCGGCGCTGGGTTATGCGCTCGACGCGGCGAATCCCCTGTACGCGGCAGGCAAGGACATGGCTGCAGTCGCCGGTCCTGCGGCGGCGGCTGTGGGCACCGATCTCGACTTTGAACTGGGCGGCGAAGAGGCTGGCAGCCCGGATATTCCGCTGGATGCCGACGAACCCGGGCAGAAAACGGAACTGAGCAGCACGCAGGCCATGGCTGCCGCGGCTGATGCCGGCGTCGCGCCGGAAGAATCGGCGGCGCCTGATTTTGAGATTGATTCCACCGTGAGCGGCGGTGAGACCGATGTGCCGCTGGAAGCGGCGCCGGCCGGCGAAACCAGTTCAATTGATTTCAATATTGAACTGCCGCCGGTCGAAGAATCGGCACCGACGGAAAAGCCCAAGGCCGCTGTGCCTGCGGACGACCCGGGCCTGGACTTCAAGATCGATGTGGGTGACCTTAACATCGACCTGGATGACACTTCGACCACGGCATCGCCGGGCGAAGGCAAGGACAGCCATTGGTATGATGTCCAGCAGAAGTTCGACCTGGCCAAGGCCTATCAGGAAATGGGTGACAATGACGGCGCCCGCGAAATCCTTCAGGAAGTGATCGCGGAAGGTGACGCGGAGCAGAAATCGCAGGCACAATCACTGCTCGGCACGCTCGGCTAGTCGCGCTGTCCCGGCATCATCATGAACCGCGGCAGCGCTCCTGCCGCGGTTTCTTTTTTGCGGTACTCGGAAACGAAATGACTGGAGATCGCCGGTGAGAATGGCGCTGGGCATCGAGTATGACGGCAGCGGTTTCTGCGGCTGGCAAACCCAGCCTGCAGGATGCGCCGTACAGGATCGGCTCGAAGCCGCCTGTTCGAGTATCGCCGGTGTGCCGGTCAGTACCGTCTGTGCCGGGCGTACCGACGCCGGCGTGCATGCGCTCGGGCAGGTCGTGCATTTTGACTGCGACATCGAGCGTCCGCTGAGTGCGTGGGTGCGCGGTGTCAACGCGCTGTTGCCGTCGGCGATGGCTGTGACCTGGGCGCAACCCGTGGATGACGATTTCCATGCGCGTTTTTCCGCGAAGTCGCGTACGTACCGCTACGTGCTGCTCAATGATGCGGTGCGCCCGGCGGCCGATCACGGCCGGGTCGGCTGGTTTCATGCGCCACTCGACCTCGGGCGGATGCGCGCGGCCGCAGCGGCCCTGATCGGTGAGCATGATTTCAGTGCTTTTCGTGCGGCTGAATGTCAGGCGAAATCGCCGGTGCGGACTTTGCATGCGGCGTCGATTGGCAGCAGCGGTCCGTACCTGATTTTCGAGTTTCGTGCCAATGCTTTTCTGCACCATATGGTGCGTAATCTGGTCGGCAGTCTGGTTTACGTGGGCAAGGGAA
>JBFKCU010000401.1:0-2967 GCA_041620115.1 Burkholderiales bacterium
CAGGTGGAAGCGCAACTTGCGCTGGTGCAGGAGCAGCTTGGCCGCACGGAAGTGGTGGCGCCCTTTGACGGTATTCTGGTCAGTGGTGATCTGACGCAGGCGCTGGGGGCGCCGCTGGAGCGCGGCCAGGTGCTGTTCGAAATTGCGCCGCTGGATAACTACCGGGTGGTGCTGCAGGTGGACGAACGCAATATTACGGGAATAAAGCTGGGACAGCGCGGTGAACTGGTGCTGTCCTCCATGCCCAGCAGCGCGTTTCCCGTAGAAGTGACCAAGATAACGCCTGTCAGCATGGCAAAAGAGGGACGGAACAGTTTTCGTGTCGAAGCGCAGTTTGTGTCCGATCCCGGGCTGCGCCTGCGTCCGGGTATGGAAGGCCTCGCCAAGATCCATGTCGAGGACCGGCGCCTGATCTGGATCTGGACGCATGAGTTTACGAACTGGATCGAGTTGAAGTTCTGGGCATGGACGCCCTAGGCGGTTTGTCATGACCCGGGAACTGCTGAGTCCGGCCTGGTACCGGGTCGCCGGCCTGCGTCCGCGGATGCGTTCGCACCTGCGCATACACCGGCACGAATACCGCGGTGAGCGCTGGTATGTCATCGAAGACCGGATTTCCCGGCGAACCCACCGGTTCACACCATCGGCATACTTCGTCATCGGCCTGATGGACGGGCATCGCACGATGCAGCAGATCTGGGATGCGGCGGTCGAGCGTTTCGGCGACGATGTGCCGACGCAGCAGGAGATTATTCAGCTCCTGGGGCAATTGCATTCCGGTGACATCATGCAATGCGAAATTGCGCCGGACGTCGACGAACTCCTGCTGCGAGCGCAACGACTGAGCCGGCGCGGAGCGATTGCAAAAATGCTGTCGCCGCTGGCGATCAAGTTCCCGCTGTTCGATCCGGACCGGTTTCTCGAACGCTGGCTGCACTGGTACCGTCCGCTGTTCGGTCCGGTTGGTGCTGTGCTATGGCTGCTTGTCGTCGGATGGGGTGTGACTGGCACAGTCCAGCACTGGGATGATCTGACGAATGACATTTCCAATCGGGTATTGGCGCCGGAAAACCTGCTGATCCTGGGGCTGGTGTTTCCATTGCTCAAGGGCCTGCATGAGTTTGGCCATGCCTGCGCGGTGAAAGCGTGGGGCGGCGAAGTGCATGAGATGGGCATCATGCTGCTTGTGCTGATGCCGATTCCTTATGTGGATGCATCATCGGCCAATGCGTTTCCCGAGAAGCGCCGCCGGGTGCTGGTCGGGGCGATGGGCATGGCCGTCGAACTTTTTGTCGCTTCGCTCGCGCTGTTGCTGTGGCTGGAAATGCAGCCCGGAATTCCGCGAGCGATCCTGTTCAACGTGATGCTGATCGCCGGCGTATCCACCGTCCTGTTCAACGCCAACCCTTTGCTGCGCTTTGACGGCTATTACATTCTGGCAGACCTGATCGAGATTCCGAACCTGCGTCAGCGCGCCAACCAGTATCTTGCGTCGTTGACGCAGCGCCGGCTCTTCGGCCTCGAGATGGCGCCGCCGGATACGACGCTGGGAGAACGTGCCTGGTTTATTTTCTTTTCGATCGCGGCATTTATGTACCGCATTTTCATTACCTTTGCGATCGCGGTTTTCGTGGCGAGTCAGTATTTCTTCATCGGCGTCATTCTGGCGATCTGGGCGGTCGCGTCGGCGTTCGTGCTGCCGCTGATTGCGCTGATCGGGTATGTCGGCTGGAGCCCGCGCCTGCGGCGACACCGCCCGCGCGTGGTCGCAACAACGGCTGGCGTATTTATGTTGTTGTTTATATTGATATTTATGGTTCCGGTGCCGGCATGGACCAATGCGCAAGGTGTGATCTGGGTGCCCGAGCATTCGGCGGTACGGGGTGGCGCCGACGGCTTTGTGAAACACCTGATTGCGAAGCCCGGCGCACAGGTGCGGCGTGGCGAGCCGCTGCTCGATACCACGGATCCTGCGCTGCCGTCGCGGATCCGCACACTCGAAGCGAGAAAATCCGAACTCGAGTCGCGCTACCAGTCCGAGATTGTTGCGCAGCGCGTGCGGGCACAGATCACTCTGGAACAGATCAAAGCCGTCGATGCGGATTTGCGGCTTGCCCTTGAGCGTGCCCGGGACCTGGTCGTGCGCAGTCCCGCCGACGGCGTATTTGTGGTCAACGCCCCGCAGGATCTGCCCGGGCGATTCCTCAAGCAGGGTGAGCAGATCGGCTACGTGATTCCTGACGCGGCAATCACTGCGCGCGTGGTTGTGCCGCAGCAGGCCGTTGACCTGGTGCGCAGCCGGACTGATGAAGTTCAGGTGAAACTGGCCGAACGCCCCGGCGAAACCCTGGTGGCAAGCATTTTGCGTGAGGTGCCGCACGCGAGCGATCGTTTGCCGAGTTTGGCGCTGTCACATCTGGGCGGTGGCGATGTCGCGCTGGACCCCACCCAGGGACGGGACGCGAAGTCGCTGGAGACACTGTTCGAATTCGAGCTTGCCTTGCCCGACGCGCAGCCGACCGGTTATGGCGGGCGGATCTATGTGCGGTTCGATCATGGCCATGAAAGCATTGCCAGCCAGATCTGGCGTTGGCTGCGTCAGATGTTCATGCGGCAGTTGACGATTTGATGCGGTCGGCGGATCCGGCGCTGGCGCGGGGCGCTTACCCGGAACGTGTGGATTTGCCTCCACCCGTATTTGATCGCCTCGCTGCGCAGCTGCGGTGGCGCGTTCAACAGGCCGTTCGGCGTCACCTGCCTGATTACGGCAGGTTTGCGGCCGCCGTGCGTAAACATGTGACGGTTGCCGGAGTAGAGTCGTTCGAGTCGCGCCGTTCCACCCTGCGCTACCGCCTGCGCAGCGACGGATTTCGCGAAGACCTGGTTGCTGAATGTTTTGGTTGGTACTGTGCCGCGCAGATGCGCTGCGCGGGCGCGCAACCTGATGCTGAGGCGCTGGCGGCGGCA
>JBFKCU010000402.1:0-2959 GCA_041620115.1 Burkholderiales bacterium
GCGCAGATCGTGGTGCTCTGGAATGCACTGCACACCATCAACTGGCATGCGGTTGCGCTGGGCATCAGCTGCCTGCTGCTGATCGTGCTGTGGCCCAAAGCCTGGCGCACGATCCCGGCGCCGGTGGTAGTGCTCGTGCTGGGTACCGTGGTGGTCGCACTGTCCGGGATGCCGGTGGAAACCATAGGCTCACGGTTCGGCGGTATTCCACAGGCGCTGCCGGCGTTTGCCTTTCCCGAACTCTCCGTGGAAACGATGCGCCACCTCATTTCCCCGGCCATCGCCATTGCGCTGCTGGGTGCGATTGAATCGCTGCTGTCAGCCACTGTTGCCGACAACATGATCGACGACCGCCACAACCCCAACCAGGAACTGATGGCGCAGGGCCTCGCCAACATCATCACCCCGTTGTTCGGCGGCTTCTGCGCGACCGGCGCCATCGCCCGCACCAGCACCAATGTGCGCATGGGCGCCTTCGGTCCGGTGTCGGGCATTGTCCACGCACTGACCCTGCTGGTCATCGTCCTGGTCGCCGCACCGCTGGCCCGACATGTGCCGCTCGCCGCACTCTCCGCGATTCTGATCGTGGTCGCCTGGAACATGGGCGAATGGAACCACTTCCGCGAAATGCGCCGCTACACGATGAATTACCGCGCCATCCTGCTCGCGACTTTCGTGCTGACCGTCGTGTTCGACCTCACGGTCGCCGTTGAGGTCGGCATGGTCATGGCCGCCCTGTTCTTCATTACGCGGATTTCGTCGCTGACCGGCGTGGTCAGCGTCGGGCCGGATGGCATCGCCGGCGGTCGGGTGCGGATTTATGAGATGTTCGGCTCACTGTTCTTCGGCTCGGCGAACAAGATGGAACCGCTGCTCGCACGGGCCGAACCCGCCGATTCAACCTGCGCGATCGTGCTCGACATGCAGAAGACCATCAATGTGGATACGACCGGCCTCGACATACTCGAGGCCTTGCGGCGCAAACTGGTGAAAAACGGCAAGACCCTGATCATCACCGGGGCCGCCGCCCAGCCACTGTCGCTGTTCCGCAGGTCGGGCTTCAGCACCCGGCTCGGCGAAGAGAATCTGCTGCCCAGCCAGGCTGACGGCGTCGCGCGCGCCTGCGCAATCGCGGACAAGACCTGAGCTTCAGGCAGAACCCGCGGCGATTCTGCTCATTCCGCGCGCGCATGGCGCAGCGCCCGTCCCGTGCCCGCCTTTAAAGCGGTTTGATCTGAGCGAGCTTGACGATTTTCTGGTATTTCGCGACTTCGGCGCGCACGAAATCGCCGAATTGCTGCGTCGACATGGCACCCGGGAGCATGCCCAGCTTCTCGAACTGCTGCTTGACCTCGGCCGACTGCAACGCACGGTTGATGTCTGCATTCAGTTTCTGCACCAATGCACGCGGCGTCGCGGCCGGCGCCCATACGCCAAACCATAAATCCATGTCGAATCCTGTGACCCCCTGTTCCGCGATCGTCGGCACGTTGGGCAGCAGTGCCACGCGTTTGGCTGTAGACACCCCGAGGGCGCGCAGGCGGTTTTCCCGAACCATCCCCAGTGCTGTGCCGATCGGTGCCATGTAAAAGGACACGCGTCCCGCCGCGGCATCCGTCAGAGCCTCGGGCGATCCCTTGAACGGAATGTGCAGCATTCTGATGCCCGCGCTCTGGGCAAAATACTCGGCGGTCAGATGGGTTGAAGTGCCGACGCCGGCGGAAGCAAACGGGATTTCCCCGGATTTGGCCTTCGCCGCGTCAATCAACCCCTTCAGAGACGCATAGGGACCGGCGGGCGCGGTAACCATCACGTAAGGACTGGATCCGAGCAATGCCACGTCAGCCAGATCCTTCAGTGGATCGTACGGCAATTTTTCGTAAATCGCCGGATTCGCCGCGTGCGATGCGGATTGCGCCAGCAGCGTGTAACCGTCGGGATTCGCACGCACCACCGTTTGCGTGCCGATCTGCCCGCCGGCGCCGGGGCGATTATCGACCACCACCGGCTGCTTCCATATTTCCGTCAACGTCCGCCCTGCAATCCGCACGGCAATGTCTGCACCCGATCCCGCGGTCAGCGGCACCACCATGCGCACCGGACGGGAGGGTTCGGTCTGAGCCCACGCGGCGCAAGCCGCACTGAGCAAGGCCGCAACTGCAAGAGCAACAATGCTGGATGCTGATTTCATAATTTCGTTTCCTATGCAGGTTTCAGTCGGACCGTACGCAAAAAAGGCAGCCGCAGCCACCTTTTTTGCCAATGCAGGATCCGGTTATGGACGCAGGTAGGCGTAGCCTTCACGCTGCTGCAGGCGGGTGATCTCAGCCACACCCGACGGCACAAAGGTCGCTTCCGGTATGAACTTGCTCTTTTCAAGCTTGCGGTTGCGCAGCGTGATCTGGCATACATCGAACTGCACGCCCTTCGCCTTCAGTTGTTCGACACGGATGTTGTACGGATTGCCGTTCTTGTCCTTGGCACCGTCAAACAGGAAATCAACACCCGCTGCATGGGTTACCACGACAATCTTGGCCTTGGGATTCACTTCCAGGTGGTTGCCGATGTTGCGCAATGCACCCACCGCCTGATCATTGGTATCGTTGACGTGGTAAACGACCTTGTCCTCCGCCACGTTGGCCTTGGCTTTGGCGTCTGCAGCGGCGATGGTTGGTGCCGCGGCCAGCGCAGCGGCCACCAGCAGGGTTCCGACAAAAGTCTTCGACATAAACTCCTCCAATCAGAAAATAAATTAAAATTATCGACGGCGCGTCGCCATCCAGATGACGAAGTAAACATTACTCTTCCGGACCCGAATGAGCAAATTCTCACGTGCTTACCTATGAATGAGCTGATCACACGCCACCTGTCGATCCGCGGCCGCGTCCAGGGCGTCGGTTTCCGCAACTACATGGCCTACAAGGCCGGCGAACTGGGCATCCGCGGCTGGGTCCGCAAC
>JBFKCU010000403.1:0-2950 GCA_041620115.1 Burkholderiales bacterium
ATCACCGAGTACTACACCGGCACCGAGTACGCGCCGGTGCAGCACGTGGCCGCCGCCTCAACCACCGGTCACGGCACCAACATCATCGCCGGCCTCGGCGTATCGATGCGCTCCACCGCGTGGCCCGTACTCGCAGTGTGCGTGGCGATCTATGTTTCGTATACGCTGGGCGGCCTCTACGGCATTGCGATTGCCGCCACGTCCATGCTGTCGATGGCCGGCATCATCGTCGCCCTTGACGCCTACGGCCCGATCACCGACAACGCCGGCGGCATCGCTGAAATGTCGGATATGCCGAAGGAAGTGCGTGCCGTCACCGATCCGCTGGATGCCGTGGGCAACACCACCAAGGCAGTGACCAAGGGTTACGCTATCGGCTCCGCCGGCCTCGCTGCACTGGTGCTGTTCGCCGACTACACCCACAAGATCGAGGAAACCGGACGCGTCGTCAGCTTCGACCTGTCGAACCCGGCGGTCATCATCGGGCTCTTCGTCGGCGGCCTGATTCCCTACCTTTTCGGCGCCATGGCAATGGAAGCCGTCGGCCGCGCTGCGGGCTCGGTGGTGGTCGAAGTGCGCCGCCAGTTCAAGGAAATCCCCGGCATCATGGAAGGCACCGCCAAGCCCGATTATTCGCGCGCAGTGGACATGCTGACCCGCGCCGCAATCAAGGAAATGATCGTACCCTCGCTGCTGCCGGTACTGGCACCGATTGCCGTGGCGCTGATCGTCGGCATGCTGATGGGCAAGGATGCAGGCGTGCAGGCCCTGGGCGGCATGCTGATGGGCACCATCGTCACCGGCCTATTCGTCGCCATCTCCATGTGTACCGGAGGCGGCGCCTGGGATAATGCCAAGAAATACATCGAGGACGGCAACCATGGCGGCAAGGGGTCCGAGGCACACAAGGCCGCGGTCACCGGCGACACCGTGGGCGATCCGTACAAGGATACCGCCGGCCCGGCGATCAACCCGCTGATCAAGATCATCAACATCGTCGCGCTGCTGATCGTGCCGCTGCTGTAAAATGACCGGCGTCAGACCAGAACGGCCGGGCATTGCCCGGCCGTTTTTTTGCGCCCTGGCGAAAAGCATTCCCGGAAATCACGGCCCGATTGCCTGACCCCACCCGCACTTGGTATAAACGATCTCCGTAAACCATGAAAATTGCCGTCATTCACGACTACGCCGATGCGCTGCGCAAGACGCAGGCCTACCCGCGCCTGCAGGGCCACGACGTGCGCATCTACAACGACGCCTACACCGATCCCGGACGCGTGGTCGAGCAGGTCAGCGGCTGTGATGCGCTCCTGCTCACGCAACAGCGCGTCACCGTCACGCGCCGCATTCTCGAACAGCTGCCGCAGTTGAAGTTCATCAGCCAGACCGGGCGCAACGTCGATCATCTGGACGTCGCCGCGTGCACCGACTTGGGCATACTCGTATCGGCAGGGGGCCACGACAGCGAAGGCCGCTATACGACGACGGGCGAGCTGGCCTGGGCGCTGATCCTCGCCTCGATGCGCCATCTGCCGTATGAAGTGGAACGATTCAGGCAGGGGCACTGGCATTCCACCATCGGCACGCGGCTCTACGGCCACACGCTCGGCATTTATTCGTTCGGTCACATCGGCAGCGGCGTTGCACGCGTCGGCCAGGCCTTCGGCATGCGGGTCGTGTGCTGGGGTCGAGAAGGATCGCTCGCCAGGGCAAAGGCCGAGGGTTTTGAGGCCGCTGCCAGCCGCGAAGCCTTCTTCGCGGAATGTGACGTCATCAGCCTGCACATCAAATCGAACAAAAACACGCGCGGCATTGTGACCGCAGCCGACCTGGCACGCATGAAGACCACTGCCCTGCTGGTTAATACCAGCCGCGCACCCATCATCGAGGACGGTGCTTTGGTTGCGGCACTGCGGAAAGGCCGCCCCGGGTTCGCCGCGGTCGACGTGTATGAAGAAGAGCCTGTCGTCGGCGCCAGCCATCCGCTGCTCAGTCTGCCCAATGCGTTGTGCACGCCACATCTGGGATACAGTGAATCCGGCAGCTATGAACAGGTATACGCCACCGGCGTCGACCAGTTGCTGGCCTATGCGGCCGGCACGCCGGTCAATGTGATCAATCCGGAAGTGGCGGTAAAACGGTAGCACTGTCCGGGCGCATCCATCGGTGATGCGACAGGCCTGTACAGCGACATTGCCGGACCGGCAATGCATGCGCCGAGCGGGCTCGTCAAATCCGTGTTACTGCAACCCCTGCCGCCAAGCACGGCGGTTACAGGCTCCACCGCCTTGTTTATGCCCGGGTTACACTGCCCGCGCCTGTGCGGTTCAGGTTGGCAGTTGCTTCCCGCATCCCCCCCGTCCAATGGAGAACACCATGATCATGAACATCCGCGGCGTGGCGCTGATCGCAGCCAGCCTCGCGTTGCTGCCGCAGTCCGTTGCAGCCCAGCAGGCATTGCCGCCCGTCTCGCCGGAGGTCGAACAGGCGCTCGCCCGGATCTCCGGACATGAAACCGTGATCAAGGCCTTTGACGCCATCAAGGCGGACAGCACGCGCATGTTCGAGGAACAGGTGCGCATCAATGAAATCCCCGCGCCCCCGTTCAAGGAAGCGGTGCGCGCCGAGTACTATCTGAAGAAAATCCGCGAGGCAGGGATCACGGACGCGTATATCGACAAGGAAGGCAATGTGATCGGTATCCGTCGCGGCCGCGGCAGCGGTCCGAAACTCGTGGTTTCCGCACACCTGGACACCGTGTTTCCGGAAGGCACCGACGTCAAAGTCAGGGAAAAAGGCGGTCGTTTTTACGGGCCCGGGATCTACGACGACGCGCTGGGCCTGACCACGCTGCTGACCATGCTCGAAAACATGAACAAGCTCGGGCTCAATACCGTGGGTGATGTCATCTTTGTCGGGACCGTCGGCGAGGAGGAGCTCGGCGACCTGC
>JBFKCU010000404.1:0-2948 GCA_041620115.1 Burkholderiales bacterium
AACCAGCATCTGTTCCAGCGATACCCCTTCAGGTTTCAGGCTTGCGGCGATCTTTCCCAACGTCTCGCCACGGGCAATCGGTCCGTATTCCTGCGCCTTGGGACCGGCCGCAGCAGATGCGGGCGCAGCCGCAGGCACCGGTGCCGGTGCCGGCGCTGCAACAATGGGTCTCGACTCCGGCACGGCAGGCGCTGTTGCGGGTGCGGCGGCAACTTGCGCCTGCTGACCATACCCGGGGGGATCCAGCAACGCCGTATATTCACGCACCAGTTTGCCGCCGGACCAGGAGATCTCGATGAGCAGGTCGATAAAAGGTTCGGTAACCGGACGCGTGCCCGTCACCTTGATAAACGACTGACCGTTGGGCCGCTTCTCAATGCTGAGCTTGATTCCGGTCACAGCGGAGTTGTATTGCAGGTTGGCCGCCCGGTACGCGTCAGGAGACGCGAGTCGCGCAGTCAGAGAGGACGCTTCATCCCCACGGGTGGCCACAAGATCGACTTCGGCACTTAATGGCTGCCCCAGACTTGATTGCACGGTGAGCCGCCCCAGGCCGGCAGAGTGCGCCAGCCACGGCGTAAGCAGCAACAATGCCACAGCAAGCGCCTTGCCAAGAATAATTGTGCGCACTTACAGCTCCCGTATCGTCTTTTTATGGGACAACAAAGTTAGCATCAAACAGTTAGCCATGCAAGCTAACAAATCGTCGAATGTTGCTCTCCAACCACATAGTTTTTAAAGGAATTTCTGCGATCGGGCATATTCAGGTCCGGGCTGCAGTTTCCAGTAAATCAAGCACTTACATCGGCGGGTGCTGCCGACCGGGTCCGCGCGCCCGATGCGGCGCCCAACAGGATCCGCAGCATCCTGCGCAAGGGTTCGGCGGCGCCCCATAACAACTGGTCGCCCACGGTAAATGCGGACAGGTATTCCCCGCCCATGGCCAGCTTGCGCAACCGGCCCACCGGAATCTGCATGCGACCGGTCACCGCTGCCGGTGTCAGGTCGCGCTCGCTGCGTTCACGCTCATTGGGTATTACCCGCACCCATTCGTTGGCCGACGCGATGATGGCTGTGATGTCAGCCAGAGGGACATCCTTCTTGAGCTTGATGGTCAGCGCCTGGCTGTGGCAGCGCATGGCGCCGACACGCACGCACAGGCTGTCGATCGGCGTTGCCGGCGCGCCGGACGCGGTGCCGCGCCCGAGAATCTTGTTGGCTTCCGCACCACCCTTCCATTCTTCCAGCGACATGCCGTTGCCCATGTCCTGGTCAATCCATGGAATCAGGTTGCCGGCGAGGGGCACGCCGCGGAAGTTCTGGGTCGGCAATGACCCGTCCGTCTGCTTGGCCAGCACTTTGCGGTCAATTTCCAGGATCGACGACGCCGGATCGGCCAGCAGGTCGCCGACCGCCGCATTGACCAGGCCGAACTGGGTCAGCAGCTCGCGCATGTGCTGGGCGCCGCCGCCGGATGCCGCCTGATAGGTCATGCAACTCATCCACTCGACCAGATTCTCGCGGAACAGGCCATGCAGCCCCATCAGCATGCAGCTGACCGTGCAGTTACCGCCGATGTAATTTTTGACGCCCTGGTTCAGGGCGCGATCGATCACGTCGCCGTTCACCGGGTCAAGGATGATCACTGCATCGTCCTTCATGCGCAGCGTTTTTGCCGCATCGATCCAGTAACCATTCCAGCCGGCCGCGCGCAGTTTCGGATAGATCTCAGTGGTGTAGTCGCTGCCCTGACAGGAAATCAGCACGTCCTGCGCCGTAAGATCGGCGACATTTTTTGCATCCTTGACGGCCCCGGTTGCACGGCCGATATCCGGCCCCTTGCCGCCGGCCTGGGAGGTCGAAAAAAACACCGGGTCGATCAGATCAAAGTCACCCTCGTCCTTCATGCGCTGCACCAGCACCGAACCGACCATGCCGCGCCAACCGATAATACCCACCTTCATCATAAAATTACCTTTAAAATCAATAACTTATATCAAATCGCCGCAACCACTGCATCACCCATTTCCACAGTGCCCACTTTACGCGCTCCCGGCTCATCGATGTCCGGCGTGCGGTAACCGGCCGCAAGTACGCTTTTCACCGCCGCTTCAATACGATACGCCCATTCATCCTTGTTGAAGGTATAGCGCAACATCATGGCGGTCGACAAGATGGTCGCGAGCGGGTTCGCAATGTTCTTCCCGGCGATATCCGGGGCCGATCCGTGGATCGGCTCGTACAGGCCGCCGCCGCCCGAATTCAGCGAAGCCGAGGGCAGCATGCCAATCGAACCCGTCAGCATCGACGCCTCATCGGACAGGATGTCGCCGAAGATGTTGCCGGTGACGATCACATCAAACTGCTTGGGATTGCGTACCAGCTGCATCGCCGCGTTGTCCACGTACATGTGCGACAGCGCGACCTGCGGGTACTGCTTCGCCACATCGTTGACGATTTCGCGCCAGAACCGGCTGGTTTCCAGCACGTTTTCCTTGTCCACTGAACACAACTTCTTGCCGCGCTTCAGCGCAGTCTGAAATCCGACTTCGGCGATACGCCGGATTTCCGGCTCGGAGTAGAGCATCGTGTCGTAACCTTCGCGCTCGCCGCGCGCATTCTCGCGCCGGCCGCGCGGCTCGCCGAAATAAATGTCGCCGGTCAGTTCGCGGATGATCATCAGGTCCAGCCCCGACACCACCTCGGGTTTCAGCGTCGAAGCGCTGACCAGTTCCGGATACAGCACGGCAGGCCGCAGGTTGGCAAACAGGCCGAGTTCCTTGCGGATGCGCAGGATGCCCTGCTCCGGCCGCTGCGGCCGCGGTAATGCATCGTATTTCGGCCCGCCGACGGCCCCGCACAGCACCGCATCGGCAGCCTTGGCCAGTTTCAGTGTGGATTCCGGCAGCGGATCGCCGTGCGCGTCGAACCCCGCGCCGCCGAAAGGC
>JBFKCU010000405.1:0-2931 GCA_041620115.1 Burkholderiales bacterium
CCGAGGAGTTCGCGCAGATGACCGGCATCCGCATGACGCACGTGCCGTACAAGGGCTCGACGGCCGGCGTGACCGACCTCGTGAACGGCCAGATCCAGCTGATTTTCAGCGGCATCACGGGGATGATTGCGCATCACAAGGCGAAGCGCGTGCGCGGCGTCGCGGTGACCAGCGCGAAACGCAATCCGGCGGTGCCCGAGCTGCCGACCGTCGGTGAAACCGTCCCCGGCTATGTCTCGGTCAGCTGGTCGGCCCTGCTCGCGCCCAAGGGCACGCCACGCGCGATCGTGATGCGCTGGAACCAGGAGCTCAACCGCGTGTTGCAGATGCCGGACGTGAAGGCGCGCATGGATTCCATCGGCCTTGAAACCGCGGCCGGCACGCCCGAGCAGTTTCGCGATGTGCTGGTTCAGGACATCGCGAAATGGAAGAAGGTGGTCCAAACCGCCAACATCAAGTTGTAATCCGCAGCGCAACCGGCGCGCCATGGCGCGCCAGACGGATCGAAAGGGAGCGGCATGGCAGAAATTCTGGGCGTCGGTGTGACGCATACGCCACCGGGGCTCGTGCCCGGTGAACTCAAACCATGGCCGCTGGCGCGGATGCTGAAAACGGACAAGCGCATCCCGGAACACATGCGCGATCCGGCCAACTGGCCGCAGCCGATGCGCGAGGAGTGGGGCGATGACGAGGGCCTCTCGTCGTACAAGGTGCATATGCCGCGGGTGTTTGATGCCTTCCGCAAAGTCCGCGAGGAGATCCTCGCCTTCAAGCCCGACTTCATCCTGATGTGGGGCGACGACCAGTACGAGAACTTCAGGGAGGACATCATTCCGCCGTTCTGCGTGCTGGCGTATGAACAGCTGAACTTCAAACCGTACACGTTCCTGCGCGGCAAACCCAACATCTGGGGCGAGCCCGCCGACAAGGTGTTCAACCATCCCGGGCAGCACAAGGCAGGGAAGTATCTGGCGCGCGGACTGCTGGAGGCCGGCATCGACATGTCATATGCCTACAAGCCGCTGCGCGAGGACGGGCTGGGCCACGCCTTCGCCAATACGCTGCTCTACCTCGATCACGACCGCAAGGGATTCGATATCCCGGTGCTGCCGGTGGCGATCAACTGCTACGGCAGTTCGGTGATCCGCTTCCAGGGCGGCTTCGAGGTGCATTCCGACGAACCGGATCCGCCCGCGCCGTCACCGCGGCGCTGTTTCGAGATGGGACAGGCGACGGCGCGCATCCTGCGCGACAGCCCGTGGCGGGTGGTGGTCATGGCTTCGTCAAGCTGGTCGCACGGATTCCTCACCGAGAAGAATCACTGGATGTATCCCGACCTCGATGCCGACCGCGCGATGCTCGAGCACTTGCGCAACAACAACTATGCCGCGTGGCGCGATGTGCCGCTGGCGCAGATGGAGGCCGCCGGCCAGCACGAGGTGCTCAACTGGACCTGCCTCGCCGGCGCGATGCACGAACTCGACTACAAATCCGAGATCCTCGACTGGGTCGAGACCTGGACCTTCAACGCGTCGAAGTGCATGGCCATGTTCAGGGGCGCCTAGCGGTCACGCGCAGCGCGCCCTGTCCGGGAGTCCTTACCGCGTCGTCTGTCCCTGCGGTGCCGGCTCGGCTACAAAAATCTCCACCCGCCGGTTTGCGGCGCGTCCCTGCGGCGTGTTGTTGTCCGCGATGGGTTCGCGCTCGCCGCGTCCGTCGATGGTGATCCGGGTCGTTGCGACGTTGCGCGAGACCAGGTAGTCGCGTGTGCTCGCGGCGCGTTCGACGGAGAGCGGATTGTTGACCGCATCGCTGCCGGTGCTGTCGGTATGTCCGACGATACGGATGGTGGTGGCCTGGTAGGCGTTCAGGTTTTGCGCGAAGCGATCAAGCACCGGGCGCATCGGCGGTTTGATGTCGGCGCGGCCCACATCAAACGAGATGTCACTCGGGATCTCGAGCTTGAGCTGGTTGTCCTGCGTGCGGGTGACTTCGACACCGGTGCCTCTGGCGGCCGTTTCCATGGCCTGCTGCTGTTCCTGCATGTGCTTGGACCAGAGATAACCACCGGCAGCGCCGACGGCGCCACCGATCGCAGCGCCTTTCACTGCACCGCGTCCGCCACCGGAGATGCCGCCGATCACGGCGCCCGCTGCAGCACCGATACCGGCGCCTTTCGCTGAATCCTGCTGCGTCTGGGTCATGTTGGCGCAGCCCGTCAGCGCCAGCGCGCCGATCGTTGCTGCGGTAATCAATCGTGTTGTAAAAATGGCATGCATAATCAACTTCCTTTCAATGACTTCATGTCTTTTCATTGTAGCAACAATCACCGCGCATTCCTGCCGGCTCTGCGCGTGCTGCTGCGAGCGTTTCTGTCGAGGAATCAACGCGTGTTTCGCGATGTGTGGATTGCATGACGCGCCGTGAAATTTTTTTGCGGCTTGCTGCGCACGCGCGTGATGGCCTATCGTGGCCATACCCGCAAGCGTTTGATGCGACGAATCATTGGCGAATCACGGAGGTCAAGCATGGCACGTATCCGGCACATCGCAATCGGCACGAATGATCCCGAGGCAACCGCGCGCTTCTACAAGGAAGGCCTGGGCCTGCAGGAGGTTGGCCGGTTGAATTCAACGACGGCCGAGGGCTATTACCTGACCGACGGTCATGTCAATGTCGCCATCCTGCGCTTCAAGAGTGATGATCCGGCCACCACCGAGGGCACGACCCGCTACACCGGCATCCACCACTTTGGTGTTGAAGTCGAAGACATGGCGCAGGCGCGGGCACAGATCGAGCAAGCCGGTGCCGTGCATCGCCCCTATCCGGGGGTGGAAGACATGGCCAAGCGCGGCAACATCGAGGTCAAGTTCTACGGCCCGGACGGCGTGACGATTGACTTGTCCGAGCACGGCTGGCTCGGCACCAGGC
>JBFKCU010000406.1:0-2926 GCA_041620115.1 Burkholderiales bacterium
AGCGCATCGCCGCACCCATGGTCGGCGGCATGATCACCGCGCCACTGCTCTCGATGCTGGTGATTCCGGCGACCTACTTCCTGATGCGGCGGCACCGGCCATTGCAACCTGCAGCCGTGGGTTAACCACAGCACCGAAAATCATATTTTTTGTTTACAATCAACTACTTATAATATTTCCCCGCGCCGCGCCCTGCATCGCTTGACCCTGCACCAAGGTTCAGGGTTTAAATTGACCTCAATGGAGGTGCACATGAGCGAACCGGAGGTACTGACACGCGGCAAACTGGCGGGACGCGGCGGCGTCAACATCGCCACCATCCGCTATTACGAAAAACGCGGCCTGCTGCCTGCGGCACCGCGCTCGCGCGCCGGATACCGCCTCTACGCAGGCGATGCGCTGCGGCGACTGCATTTCATCAAGCAGGCCCAGGTGCTCGGATTTTCGCTCGACGAAATCCAGGAACTGCTGTCACTGCGCATGCAATCCGGCACCACTTGCGCGGATGTCCGCCAGCGGGCGAATGAAAAAATCTCCGCAGTTGACCGGAAAATCGCCGACCTGAAACGGATCCGGAATGCATTGACCGATCTGGCATCCGCCTGCCGCGGCAAAGGACCGACCAGCGAATGCCCCATCCTTGAGGCGCTGGAAACAGGAGAGCTGCAATGAATGTAGAACTGATCTACGACGCGGATTGCCCCAATGTCACGCAGGCTCGTTCGATGCTGATCAAGGCGTTTACCCGAACCGGCGTTTCCGCGCGGTGGAAAGAGTGGGAACGCAGCGCACCCGAAAGTCCCGCATATACGAATTCCTTTGGGTCCCCCACGATACTGGTCGATGGTCAGGATGTGGCCGCGACCAGCGCAATATCCGGTGCGGGCGCATGCCGCGTCTATAACGACGAAGCCGGCAAGTTGAGCCGCACGCCGCCACTGGCGGCGATCTGCACGGCACTGTCGAATGCGGCCCCGGAGCAGCCACCCGGGAAAACCCGGTGGCAGGCCTTTGCTGCTTCGTTCCCGGCGCTGGGTGTGGCGTTTCTGCCCAAGCTGACCTGCCCGCTGTGTTTCCCGGCTTATGCAGCACTGCTCAGTGCGCTCGGAATTGAATTCGTCGATTACACGCCCTATCTGGTCCCGCTGACGGCGATTTTTCTCGCCATCGCACTGGGCGTACTCGCGTTGCAGGCCAAACGCAGCGGCAACATCACGGCATTGCTGATCGGCACCGCGGCAGCGGCCATCGTGCTGATCGACAAACTCTATTTCGATTCGACGCTACTGGCGACTGCGGGGGTCATCCTGCTCGTCATCGCGATCCTGCTCGGCAACCGCGCGCGATCCACCACTACACCTGCCTGCCCGGCATGCGTCACCGGCGGCAGCGACCAGCCAGTCAAGGCGCAATAAAGGAGTAGATCATGGCCAATACCCGGAAAATTGAAGTGTTCAGCGCTGGATGCGCAGTTTGCGAAGACACCGTCGCATTGATCAACAGGATTGCATGCCCGTCCTGTGAAGTACTGATACTCGACATGCACCAGCCGGAAGTGGCAAAGAAAGCCAATCAATACGGCATACGGCGCGTTCCCGCCGTCGTCGTTGACGGAAAAATCGCGGATTGCTGCATCGGCAGTGGCCCCAACGAGGAGCAGTTGCGTGCATCAGGGATAGGCACACCGGTGTAATCCGGCCGTACTCGTAGTTTCGCTACGGTCCGGTCAGCGATGACCTTAAGCGCGGCCTTGACGCGGCAACACCAGGTGCACTTCAAGGCCGCCCTTGGCGCGATTAGCCAGCGTAATCCGCCCACCATGCAGTTCCACCACGTTCTTCGCAATCGCCAGGCCCAGCCCGGTGCCGCCGGTGTCGCGGTTACGTGAACCTTCGACGCGGTAGAACGGTTCGAACACTTTCTCCAGTTGATCGGGCGGCAGGCCCGGACCTTCGTCAAGAATCTGAATCTGCAGCCGCTCTGCATTGTCATCCACGATGACCTGCGCCGAGTGGCCATACTTGATCGCATTCTCCAGCAGGTTGGACAAGCAGCGCTTCAGCGCCTGCGGCCGCCCCGGATACGGACCCGCGGCCTGCCCGCTGAGCGTCACGGTGCCGCCGGTTTCGCGCAGATCGGACTGCAGGCTCTCCAGCAACGCCGTCACATCGACCGGCCGCACCGGTTCGCCGTTGTCCATGCCGCGCAGGAAATCCAGCGCCGACGCGACCATCGCCTCCATTTCCTGCAGGTCGCCGCCGAACTTCGCCCGCAGTTGCGCATCTTCCAGCAGTTCGGCACGCAATCTCAGTCGCGTGATCGGCGTTTTCAGGTCGTGCGACATGGCCGCCAGCACCTGGGTACGCTCGCGCAGATACGCGGCCAGGCGCGACTGCATGGTGTTGAAGGCCCGCGCCGCACTCGCCACTTCGGTCGGCCCGGTTTCGGCCAATGGCGGGCGGTTGATGTTTTTGCCCAGTTCATCGGCAGCGTCAGCCAGCGTTTTCAGCGGCCGCGTGGCCCAGCGCACGGCGATCAGGGACACCACGATCACCGCGGTCAGCAGCAGCAAAATGCTCAGCAGCAGCCGGAAAGGCCAGTTCTCCGTCGCCGGTAATTGCCGCGTGTCGAACGTGGCCAGGGTGCCGTCCTGCAGCCGCACCTGCGCAACAAAGGTCAATCCGCCGCCGCGCGCGCCGTAGTGCATCATCGCCGGCATCCAGCCCCCCTCACCCTCGCCCGACAGCGACCGGTGCATGCCGCCACCGCCACCCGCGTAGGGGCCGCCCTGCGCCATGCCGACCACGACCGGACGCTCAGCGCCCAGATACCGGCGCAGCAACGACTCGAACAGTGCCGCCCGCGCGCCGGATTCGTTTTCGGCCGCCGCCGGAGCCAGCGGCCCGCGATCGAGGCGCACGGTCAA
>JBFKCU010000407.1:0-2918 GCA_041620115.1 Burkholderiales bacterium
AGTTGCTGAAGTCCATGGCGGGAATCCGCATGGAACACATCCCCTACAAGGGAACGGGTCCTTTGGTTACCGACATGCTGGGCGGCCGTATCGGCCTTACCATCGCCAGTGCGGTTCCGCTGTCGCCGCAAGTGAAGTCGGGCAAACTGCGCGGGCTGGCGGTGACCGGCCCGAAACGGTCAGCCGCGTTTCCGGGACTGCCGGCCATTGCCGAAACCGTTCCCGGTTACGAGGTCGTAAACTGGTTCGGGATTTTTGCGCCAGCCGGATCACCGGCGGCCGCGCTCGGCCGCATCAACAAGGAGCTGAATGCGGCATTGGATGCGCCCGATCTGGTGAAATTGCTCAATGCGCGTGGCGCGGACGCTGCTGGCGGATCGAGTGCGGATTTTCTGCGCGTGGTGAAAGCCGATTTCGCGAAGTGGGGCAAAGTCGTCAAAGAGTCCGGTGCCCGTGTTGACTAACGGCGAGCGCGGAATTGAGAGCCTTCCTTGAGCGCCACCGCATTGGTGCCCGATCCACGCAATCATGCGCTTGTTTCCGGTCCGCTGATTGCAGCGGCGGGCATCGAGGCGGCGGAACCGCTGCGTGCCGCATTGCATGCGGCCCTGGTGGCGGGTGACGACGCGGTGATCACAGCTGCGATGAGAACTGCAGCGCCGGCGACTGCGCGCCGCGTCGCCCGGACACTCGCCACAATGATCGATACCGGCGGTGACGGCGTTGCGCTGCGTCTGTTTGCAATTCCCGTTGTGATCGTCGCCGGCGCGCGGTCGCAGGCCGTGTTACCCGGCGCGTTGCCGGAGGTCGACCGGATTGCCGGGCTGCTGGAGCAGCACGGTGCGGTAGGTGTCACGCGCAACTTCGGGCTGGGCAATGCGCTCGTTGGCGCGACCACGCTGGAGACCCTGTCGCCATCGGCATTGTGGCGGGCGGCGGCGGATCCCGCCGGGTCCGGTGTGGCCGATCAACTGCCGCCGGAACCGATCGCGGTCGCACCCGGCCGCGAGCAGGTGCATTTGCGCTTTCTGGTCGGTGCGGGTGTTACACCGCAGCACCTGCCGTCATTTCTGGAGTCCGCGGCGAACATCGGGACTTGGGGCATGCCGGTCACACGTGAACTGGCGCGACAGCTTGCGGTTGCCGGTGTCGAAGTCTTGCCAATGCCGCGGCCGCCGCAGCCGCTGGTCAATGCAGCTTATGTCGGTCGCCGGGCACAACTGGAGGCGGCGCTAAGCCTGTTCTTGGGCAACAGCGTGCGTGATTTCCGCATGAGTGTGGGTGATCCGCACGCGGTGATATCCGCACACACAACGGCTGACGGCGCCGGCGAGTTACGCCTGAGCCTGAGTTCGCCTTTCGACGATGCCATGCTCGAAGGGTTTCGCTGGCCGCTGCATCCTCAGGATGACGTGGGCGAGGTCGCAAAAATTCTTAACTGCGCTCTGAGCGATTGCCGGGTGCAGGACGTTACCGTGGTCGTGCCCGTTCTGCCAGCCGTGCTCGACCGCGGCATGACGTTTGTCACGGGCCGCACGGCGGAGCAATACATGGGCAACTTTAATCCGAATTGACCGTTCGAGAACCCGCTCGATCAGTCGCTTAGTGTCCCGATGGTGCCGCAGTATCACCGTGGTCTGGCGGCTGCGGGTTCTTATGGCCGTGATGCCAGCGACGTTCGAACATGACATAGAGCGTTGGCAGCACGATCAGGGTCAGAATGGTGGCGGAAATCAAGCCGCCAATCACCACCACGGCGAGCGGCTTTTGGGTTTCCGAGCCGATGTCATGGGACAGTGCCATCGGCACCAGGCCCATCATCGCCAGCAGGCCGGTCATCAACACCGTGCGCAACCGTATCAACGACCCTTTCACGACCGCTTCCTCGGGCGATGCGCCGGCGTTCTTGAGCTGATTGAAATAGGAAACCATCACCACGCCGTTGAGGACAGCCTGCCCGAAAAGCGCGATGAACCCGATCGCGGCGGATACGGAAAGCGGGATCCCGGTGAGCAGCAATGCGAGGATGCCGCCGATCAGCGCAAAAGGAATGTTGAGTATGATCAGCAGTGCGCTGCGGAAGGAACCGAATGCATCAAACAGCAGCAGAAAGATCAGCAGTATCGAAATCGGGACGATAACCGCGAGGCGGTTCATTGCGCGTTCCTGATTCTCGAATTCGCCTGACCAGGACATGGAATATCCGGGCTTGAGTTTCACCGATTTCTCGATCCGGGTTTTCATGTCGGCAACCACCGACCCCATGTCGCGGTTTTCGATGAATACGCCGATTGCCATGACACGGCCGCCGTTCTCGCGGCTGATGTTCATACTGCCGCCGATCGTCTTGAACGTCGCTACCTGGGAGAGCGGGATGAATACACCGGAGGATGTGGTAAGCAGAATGTCCCGCAACTGCGTCAGTGAACGCTGGTCGGCCGGTACGCGCACGACCACGCCGAACTTGCGTTCGCCCTCCCAGATGGTTGTCGCCTCGCGACCGCCCATGGCGGTTTCGATGACATCCTGAATGTCGGCAATGTTCAGGCCGTAACGCGCCGCCTGTGCACGGTTGATTTCAACCAGTTCCTGCGGCAGCTCACCCTGACGGTCGATCATCGCGCGCGCGACGCCCGGAACATCGGATATTGCCGCAAGAACCTCTCCGGCCGTGCCGCGGAGCACTGAAAGGTCATCACCGAATACTTTGATAACGATCTGGCCGTCGATCTGGGATATCGATTCAAGTATGTTGTCGCGTATCGGCTGCGAGAAGCTGGCTTGTACACCGGGCAGTCGGTCCAGCGCGGCTTCCATCTCGCCCAGAATCTGTTTTTTCGTAACTTTGCGTTTCCATTCGGATTCCGGTTTGATGTCGACCAGAAACTCCGCCATGCTGATCAGCTTGGGGTCGGTGC
>JBFKCU010000408.1:0-2909 GCA_041620115.1 Burkholderiales bacterium
CTGTTCCATACGCGCCTTCATTTCCTTGCACCTCTCCGGATCCTGCGCACACATTTTTTCGCGTTGCGCCATGCGTTCCTGGCGACATTTTTCCGGGTCGGCCTCGCACTGGGCACGGCGCCCTTCCGCACGCGCCTTCATCTCCTTGCACTTTTCCGGATCCTGCGCACACATTTTTTCGCGTTGCGCCCTACGTTCCTGGCGGCATTTTTCCGGGTCGGCTTTGCACGCCTCACGCATCGCGCCATGAGTGCCGTACGGCGGCTTGGCACCGTCATTGGCAATCGTCGCACCCGGGATACCCTCGGCGGCAAACGCCGGCACCGTCAGCATTGAAAAAACCAGAAACAGTTTTTTGATGTTCACGATTAATCCTTATATCGAATTCAGATCAACGGTCGCGGCGTGGTTTGTACAGCTCACGTCGCGCCTTGTCGAGATCACGGTGCAATTCACGGCGCTCCTCGTCTGACAGCCGCTGAGGACGCTCCCGCCGCTCGAAACGCTCGTTCCGGCCGGCGTCCCGCTGACGTTGCGCGTCACCGCGGTCGGCGCGGTCGGATTGGCCCTGGGCCGCACGCAATTCGCGCCACGGGCCCGCCATCACAGACCCCGCCTGCAGGGTCATCAACGTCAGAAGGACTGCCAGCCAGATTTTCATACACCGAACCTCGTTATTCCATTAACGCCGGAACCGCCGGTCGTCGTCATGGCTCTGATTGTATATGTGACGGCTGGCATCCTGCAGTTCGCCACGCAGGTCACGACGCTCGTCACGGGTCAGCACGCCGTCGGCACGATAACGGCGTTCCAGTACCGCGATCTGGCGTTGTTCCCTGGAGAGCCTGCGCGCCTCATGCGGGGTCAGGCTGCCATTGCGGACACCGTGACGGATCTGCGCCTGCTGCTGATGCTGCTGGCGGTCAATGCCGTTTCCGCCGCGGGTATGGTGCCCCTGGCCGAAACCACGTTGATGGCCCCAGTCGCGGCCGCCATGCCAGCCCTGCCGCGCGTGATCGTTGCGCGAGTGCTGAATATGGCGCCCGTGCCGGTTCAGATCGCGATGGACTTCACGGCGTTCATTGCGCGAGAAATGGCCATCGGAGCGGAACGCCTGCTCCTTGCGCTCGATGCCGCGCGCCTCACGGTTCAGCTGGCGCGCCTCAGGGCGGGAAACCTCGCCCGAGCGCACCCCTGACATCACGCGTTCACGCTGCTGATGCTGGCGTTCATTGACACCGCGCTCACGCCCCTGCGCCTGCGCATCGACCGCAACGGAAAGACCGGTCGCCATCAGAATTGCAAGTGCGCTGAAAGTTGCCTTGTTCATGACTGCCTCCACACTTTCGGTTGTGCCGGAAACTGCCGTGCCGGCAACGCCCCCTCGGAACGTTGCTCCCATGTTCGTCAGGTCGTGTAAACAGACTGTTTCAGACAGGGACCGAAGTGTAAGCAACTGTTGCTCAAAAAGTGTGCAATTTGTCCGGAATCACCATGTCATGCTACGCGCGGCCACGACCTGCGCACACCCGGTAATTTGTAAGAGATTGTTGCAAGACCGTGGCTTCCGCGGCCCGAACTGGGTACGATGCCCACATGAACCAGCCGAAAACCCGGATTCTCGTGGTCGATGACGATGCGCGACTGCGCGATCTGCTCAACCGCTACCTGACCGAACAGGGATACACCGTGCGCGTAGTCTCCGACGCCGTGGAAATGAACCGCCAGCTCGCGCGCGAACGCTACGATCTGATGATCCTCGATCTGATGCTGCCCGGCGAAGACGGTCTGTCGATCTGCAGGCGGCTGCGTGGCGGCGGCGAGATGATGCCGATCATCATGCTCACGGCCAAGGGCGATGATGTCGATCGCATCGTGGGCCTCGAAATCGGCGCCGATGACTACATGCCCAAGCCTTTCAACCCGCGTGAACTGGTGGCACGCATCCAGGCGGTGCTGCGCCGCCAGCCGCCGGCAGCCCCGCCCGGCGCGCCCGGCGCCGCTGCACAGGTCATCGAGTTCGGCGAGTTCCGGCTCAACCTCGGCTCGCGCACGCTGTCGAAATCGGGAGAGGAAATTTCGCTGACCACCGGCGAATTCGCGCTGCTCAAGGTACTGGCCGAGCATCCGCGCACACCGATGTCACGCGATAAACTGATGGAAATGGCGCGGGGCCGTGAATTCGGCGCTTTCGACCGCTCGATCGACGTGCAGGTGTCGCGCCTGCGCAAGATCATCGAGCCTGATTCCACGAAACCCGCATACATACAGACCGTCTGGGGCTTCGGCTATGTATTCATCCCTGACGGCAAGAGTCAGTGATCTAGCGGCATGAGCCGGCGTACGTTCACGGGCGGCATCACCGGCGTTCACGCATCGCGTTTCCGGTCTTTGACAGCCCGGCCAGCATGACTCTGTGGCCACGCACGCTGCTGTGGCGCAGCGTCCTGCTGATCGCCGCGCTGCTCGTCGTCGCCCACCTCGCCTGGCTGCAGATTTTCCGCGCTTCAGAGATTGAACCGCGCGCACTGCAGGCGGCACAGCAGGTCGTCAGCGTGGTCAACCTCACCCGCGCGGCCCTGGTCACTGCCGATCCCGGGCGCCGTTTCGCGCTGCTCGACGAGCTCGCCCAGCGTGAAGGCATACAGGTCTACGCCGGCGATCCCGCCGAAACTGTGCCGCCACTGCCCGACCGGCCGTTCCTGCGCATCATGCAGACACAGCTGCAGGAGCGGCTCGGCCCTCATACGCGGCTCGCCCTCGAACGCGAAGGCGTCAGCGGCGTCTGGATCAGCTTTCGCATCGATGCAGAAGAATACTGGGTGTCGCTGCCGCGTTCTCGCATCGAGCGCGATGAGCCCCTGCGCTGGATCGGCTGGGGGGCACTGGTCCTCGCACTTGCACTCATC
>JBFKCU010000409.1:0-2901 GCA_041620115.1 Burkholderiales bacterium
CCGCCACAGCAGCAGTCCCCGCACCGCCTGCGGATAACGCAAGGCGAATGCCAGTGACATGCGGCAGCCGGACGAACTGCCACCGACAAACACTTTGGATCCGCCACCCAGCGCATCCAGATGTGCCAACAGCCCGTGCAGGTCGTCGGCCCAGACTTCGTGTTCTGCGGATTCGCCGGAGAGCATGACATCGGAGGCGCCGCAATTACGTCGATCGTGGATCAGCACGCGAAAATCAGCGTCAGCGATGCGCTGCGCCAGCGGTTTGATAGCGCTCAGCGCACGGCGTCCGCCGGGTGACAGGGCAACCCAGGGCCCTCGGTTGCCGAGGATTTCAAAGTTGAGGCTGGCGCCGTTGATGGTGGTTCGCATGAAGGCGATTATTACGCCAATAAATCGCGTCTCTCACAAGCAAATAAAATTATTAATAAAATCAATTGGTTATATTCGATCCCCGAGGAGGTGTGCTGATTTAGAATCACCCTATGTGTGGACGTTATGCCCTCTACGGACCCCGGTCGCGCAATCGGCCGGAAGCGCTGGCGTTCTACGACGACGAGATCGATTTCACGCCGCACTACAACGCGGCGCCGACGCAACAATTGCCGGTATACGGCGTCGCCGCCGACGGCAGGCGCGGGCTGATGCTGATGCGCTGGGGTCTGGTGCCGGCGTGGGCGAAGGACCCGGCGATCGGTGCGCGCATGATCAACGCGCGTGCGGAAACGGTGGCGGAGAAACCGTCGTTCCGCGCCGCGTACCGGCGGCGGCGCTGCCTGGTTCCGATGAACGGATTTTACGAATGGCAGAAAACGCCCGCGCACAAAGTGCCGCATTTCGTGCGCCTGCTCAACGAAGACGTTTTTGCTGCAGCCGGCTTATGGGAGCAATGGCCGGGCAACGCCGACACCGGCTCGCTGACCACTTTTACGGTACTGACTACGGCGGCGAATGCGCTGATGCGACCACTGCATGAACGCATGCCAGTGATCATTCCGCCGGCGGCGTACGCGGCCTGGCTGGATCCGGAAAACGTGACCGGCCGCGGCCTCGATGATCTGCTGCAGCCTTATGCGGCGGACGAGATGCGTGCCGTTGCGGTGAGCACACGCGTCAACAGCGTGCGCAATGACGATGCCGCACTGCTGGATCCGGTCGCCTAGGCTATACTGCCGCGCGCCAGGAACCAGGAGCGAGACCGTGCCAGTCATCACAAGAGCAAATAGCGCGAGCAGGAACAAACCGGCCAGGTCCGTGCTGCCGCCCAATACCCTGCCGCAGGGCAACCGCGCCATGATCGAGCAGTCGCTGGCCATGGGCATGGGCCGTGCGCTGGGAATCCGGCTAACCCGGCTGTCGCGCCGCCGCCTCGATGCCGAAATGACGGTGCAGGAGGATCACATCAACCGCAGCGGCCGCATCAACGGCGGTGCGCTGATGGCCTTCGCCGACGTGCTGGGGGCGATGGGCACACTCGCCAACCTGCCCGAGGGATACCGCACGACGACGCTGGAATCGAAAACGAATTTTTTTGCGGCAGGCGAGGGCGACAAACTCGCGGCGACCACGCTGCCGCTGCATATCGGCCGCACCACCATGGTGTGGCAGACCACGGTCAAGAACCTGGATGGCACCAAAGTGGCGATCGTCACCCAGACCCAGATCGTGATTCCGCAGAAGAACTGACCGGCAGATATACACCCAGACCCATTCCTTGAACCAACCGGACCCCGTACACATGAAAAACATACGATTGAATACAGTGTTGGCCGGCGCCCTGACCGGCAGTTTTTTCCTGGCCGGCGTGACGCCGGCACTGGCCCAGGCCCAGGCCGGGGCCGACAAGGCGCTGGCTGCCGCCGCCAAAGAGCCGGGGGCGAAGGTCACGCCCAGCGGCCTCGTCATCAACATGGTCAAGGAAGGCACGGGCACGCAGCCGACGGCAACCTCGACGGTGAAGGTGCATTACCGTGGCATGTTCCCGGACGGACGTGAGTTCGACAGTTCGTACAAACGCAATGAGCCGATCGAGTTCCCGTTGAACGGCGTCATCAAGTGCTGGACCGAGGGTGTGGCCATGATGAAAGTCGGTGGAGCGGCGCGGCTGACCTGCCCGTCGTCCATTGCCTACGGTGCGCGTGGTGCGGGCGGCGTGATTCCGCCGCATGCAACGCTGGTGTTCGAGGTCACGCTGTTGGGAGTACGCTAACCGCGGTTCCGGCGTTCGCCCGAGTTCCGCTCAGTCGTATTCGCAGGCGGACGATCTATTTGTTTGCCTTGCAGAGTTCGATTGCGCGGGCCTTGGCGTATTGATCGTGGTTGAATCCAGGCACATTGAAAGTATCGCCGTCGTCCCGGAATATATAGGGATGCACGGCATTCAGTCTGTAAACTGAAAAGAGCGAGTCCGCGTCCATGCCTGGCTTGAATGCGGCACTCAGAAAAACATCAACCACGTTTTGCGCGGCAGCTATGGCTTCTGCGGCCGTGCGGTACTCGCCGATGCGCGGCACTTTATCGCGCACACTCGTTCGTTGGCTTATGCCTTCAACAAAGTAAGCCATGCCTCATCCTCGCAAACCGTTTATTGTAAAGGCAAGTGAGCGACGAGTCCTTCTCTGTTTCAGCTTGAAATGCCTTGGGCGGCATGCGGGCGACTCCGGATGCGGCTGCTCAAAGGGGCACCAGGCGTAAAAAAAGGGCCCCGCCGGAGCGGGGCCCTGTGTGGATTCCGGTCGCGTCAGATCAGGCGGCCAATGACTGCTGCTGTTTCCTGCGCCTTGCCGCCCAGCCCATGAATCCCAGCCCGAGGCCGAGCATGGCGTAGATCTCGGGTTCGGGGATGGCGGCAACTGGATATGTTCCCGGAGTCTTGCCAATGCCGGAGCGGTCTGCGTCAAA
>JBFKCU010000410.1:0-2900 GCA_041620115.1 Burkholderiales bacterium
GCGCGTCGACTGGGTGCGCACGGCGGGCGAGCTCGGCGCGCTGATCGAAGAGGCGCGGCTGGTGAAAAAACTCTCACCCGTGCACAACCGGCAGTTGCGCCGCGCCAGCGAGCTGTGTGCATGGCAGTGGCAAGCCGATGCGCACAGCACTGCGCCGCAGCTGGTGTCGGCGCGCGACCTCACCGGCGGCGAGTTCCGCGACCTCTATGGCCTGTTCCGCAACCGCCGCACCGCCATCGAGGCACTGCGCGACATCGCCACCGCGCACGAGTTGTGCCACAGTCTGCTCGGGCTGGAGAAACGCGCAGGGCCCTGCTTCGCCTACCAGATCAAACGCTGCCGCGGCGTGTGCGCCGGCAAGGAGACACCGCGCGAGCACGCACTGCGACTCGCCGCCGCGCTCACCGGCCTGCGCGTGCGCGCCTGGCCTTTCCCGGGACGCATCGGCATCCGTGAGACCGCCGCTGACGGCGAGTCCAGTGAACTGCATGTGCTCGACCAGTGGTGCCACCTGGGGACAGTGCGCAGCGAGCACGAGCTGCACGAGCTGCAGGCGGGCGCGCAGCGGCCGCGCTTCGACCTCGACACCTACAAGATCCTGACCCGCTATCTGCTGAACGGCAAAAAACGGCCGCAGATCATTCCGCTCGCGCCGGCCGCCGCGCCTGCGCCATAATGCCTTTGACCACCATCCCCCGGAGAAAGCTGCCATGACGAAACACCTGCACCGTTGCGCCGTTGCCATGCTTGTCGCGTTGTTGCCGCTCAGCGCTGCCGCGCAGCAGTATCCGGCCAAGCAGGTGCGCTTCATCATTCCGTTTCCGCCCGGCGGGCCTACCGACATCATGGGCCGCATGGCCACCGACATCCTGGCCAAGGCCACCGGCCAGCAGTTCATCCCGGACAACCGCGCCGGCGCAGGCGGCAACATCGGCGCCGAACTGTGCGCCAAGGCCCCGGCCGACGGCTACACGCTGTGCATGATCACCGCAGCACAGGGCGTATCGCCGGCGGTCTACAAGAAAATGGCCTATGACCCGGTCAAGGACCTGGCGCCGATCACGCTGATGGCGAGCCTGCCCAGCCTGCTCACCGTGCATCCCGCGCTACCCGTCAAAAACGTCAGGGAACTGCTGGCACTGGCGCGATCCAAACCGGGCGCACTGAGTTATGCCTCGACCGGCAACGGCAGCAGCCCGCACATGCTGATGGAAATGTTCAAGTTCATGACCAAAACCGACATGGTGCACGTGCCCTACAAGGGCCAGGCCCCGGCGGTGGTCGACCAGATTTCGGGCCAGGTGCAACTGGCCTTCAACACCGCCATCGGCGTGCTGCCGCATGTCGACAACGGCCGGCTGCGCGCCATCGCGGTTTCGTCGAACGAACGTTTTCCGCCGATGCCCGATCTGCAGACTGTCGAGGAAGGCGGCGTCAAGGGTTTTGACGGCGGATCGTGGCAGGGCGTGGGCGCGCCGGCGGGCACGCCACCGGACATCATCCGTCGGGTGCACACCATCCTCGTCACCGAACTGAAAACCCCCGCGATGCGTGAGCAGATGTTGAAGCGCGGCGCACTGGTCTCGGCCAATACGCCGGAGGAGTTCTCGACCTTCATCAAGGCCGAAATCGCCAAATGGATGAAGGTGGCCAAGGCCGGCAACATCCGTCTGGATTGAACCGGCGATGAAAGCAATGAGTCCCGAACAACAGGCCCGCATCGACCTCGCCTGCGCATTGCGCAGCGCCGCACGCATGGGCCTCGGCGAAGGCATCTGCAATCATTTCAGCGCCGAGGTGCCGGACCATCCCGGCCATTTCCTGATCAACCCGCAGGGCCTGCACTGGTCCGAGGTCACGCCCGCCGACCTGGTCACCGTGGATGCGCAGGGCAACAAGATCGCGGGCAGGCACGAGGTCGAGCCGACCGCGTTTTTCATCCACGGCGCCGCGCACCGCAGCAAGCCGGATGCCAAATGCGTGATGCACACCCACATGCCGTTCGCGACCACGCTGACGGTGGTGCACGGCGGCCGCGTCGAACCGGCGAGCCAGGTGGCGCTGAAGTTCTTCGGGCGCACGGCGTACGACGAAACCTACAACGGCCTCGCACTCGATGAAGCCGAAGGTGCACGCATCGTCGCGGGACTGAAAAACGCCGACATCCTGTTCCTCGCCAACCACGGCATCATGGTCACCGGCCCGTCGATCGACGTGACTTTCGACGACCTGTATTACCTCGAGCGCGCGTGCATGCTGCAGGTGCTGGCCATGGGCACCGGCAGGCCGCTGAAACTGGTGCCGGAAGCCATCGCGCGCGTGACCGCGCAACAGATGACCGACGACACGCAGGCGCGGCTGCATTTCATCGCGCTGAAACGCCTGCTCGACCGCGACGAACCGGGCTGGTCGACACTGAAATAAGGCACAGCCGGAATACCGGCATGCGCCCTCCGCTTACTGCACGCGGATGTTGCGTTCCCTGATGAATTTTCCCCAGAACGCGTGTTCCGCCCTGATGAAGGCGGTGAATTCCGCAGGTGTTGATGCGCCGAGTTCAAATCCCAGGCGGCTCAGTGCGTCCTCTACTTCGCGCGCCTGCAGCGCGGTGCGGATCTGTTTGTTCAGCACATCGGTAATTTTCGGGTTGAGGCCCGCGGGGGCGATCATGCCCATCCACGCCACCGCCTGAAAGCCGGGATATCCCGCTTCGGCCACGGTCGGCAGGTCAGGAAATGCCGGCGAGCGCTTCAGGGTCGTAATGGCCAGCGCACGCAGCTTGCCACTCTTGACGTGGGGCAGCAATGCCGGCGGCCCACCAAAACTCATCTGCACCTGGCCGCCGATCAGATCGGCCAGCACCTGGGACGACCCTTTGTACGGGACATGCAGCAGGTTGA
>JBFKCU010000411.1:0-2896 GCA_041620115.1 Burkholderiales bacterium
CACCTTCGCGCCATCCGGCGTTTGTGCCGGGCCGCGCTTGGCCATCTGCTCTTCGGTTGCATACGGATCCACCGGCGGATTCAGCGGGCCCGGCATGTCGATGCGCGTGGAATCGATTTCGATCCAGTCCGCCGGCGTCGCCGCGCGCAGGAATGCCGTGCCGCGGATATCGGTAATACTGTCAACCGTCGCCCGTGCCGCGAGCCGGTGCGCAATGTCAACAATCGCACGCTCGGCGTTCCCGTACACCAGCAGGTCGGCCTTGGCATCGACCAGCACCGAGCGCCGCACCTTCTCCGACCAGTAATCAAAATGTGCAATGCGCCGCAGGCTTGCTTCGATACCGCCGATGATGATGGGCACATCGGCATACGCTTCTCGCGCGCGCTGGCTGTAGACGATTACCGAGCGGTCGGGACGTTTCGCCGGCTCGGCGTTGGGCGTGTAAGCGTCATCGCTGCGCACCCGGCGATCAGCGGTGTAGCGGTTGACCATCGAATCCATGTTGCCCGCGGTAACGCCGAAAAACAACTTGGGCCGGCCCAGCGCGCGAAACGCATCCACCGAATGCCAGTCGGGCTGGGCGATAATACCGACGCGAAAACCCTGGGCCTCCAGCAGGCGACCGACAATGGCCATACCGAAACTGGGGTGGTCGACATAGGCATCACCGGTGACCAGAATGATGTCGCATTCCTCCCAGCCGAGTTCGTCCATCTCGGCGCGCGACATCGGCAGGAACGGGGCCGTACCGAAACGCGCCGCCCAGTACTTGCGGTGGCTGAAAATGTCTTTCGGATTGACAGCAATTGCGGGTTGCATGTCCGCATTATAGTCGCTGGCCTGCTACACCTCCCGCTTGCGGCACCTTATAACCCTGTCACCAACGCAGCTTAGACCGCTGCGCGCACCGGTTTTCCGGAAATTCTTGCGGTGGTCTGCGCACACACGGCGACAGACAACGTGCCCAGCAGCACCCACAGACCGATCTGCATGCCACGTAAGGCCATGATCGTCATCTCCTCAAGCAACCCTGCCCAGTGTGCGCCCCGGCCGCCACAGTTTCGGCGAGGCCCGTTCGTATTGCGGCACGTATTCGGCCTCGACCCCGAGGCTGACCGCGGCATGCTGCGGCCAGCGCGGATTGAACAACATCATCCGCGCCAGTGAAACAAAATCCGCCTGGCCACCGGCAATGATGGCCTCGGCCTGCTGCGGATCGGTGATCATGCCCACCGCGCCAGTCGTGATGCCGGTTTCCTTTTTGACGCGTTCAGCGAACGGCACCTGATAGCCGGGACCGACCGGTACCTTGGCGTCGAGGACCACCCCGCCGCCGGACACCGTGACGTAGGCACAACCCGCGGCCTTCAAGACACGAGCGTAGGCTACCGCGTCGTCGGGCATCCACCCGCCTTCGACAAAATCGGTGCCGGAAATCTTGGCCCCGACCGCCCGTTCCGCCGGAAACTCGGCGCGTACCGCGCGGAACACCTCGAGCGGAAAACGCATGCGGTTGTCCAGGCTGCCGCCATATTCATCCTCGCGCTTGTTGGACAGCGGCGACAGGAACTCCGACAGCAGATAGCCGTGTGTCGAATGGATTTCGATGAAATCAAGGCCGATGCGCGCCGCACGCTGCGCGGCCCGGACAAAGGCCTGGATCAGTTGCTGCATGTCGGTCCTGGTCATCGCATGCGGCGCCGGCCAGCCCGGAGCCAGAGGCAAGGCCGACGGCGCCTCGGTCTGCCACGCGCCTTCGTCCGGCTTGAGAAAGCCGTGGCCCTGCCAAGGCCGGTGCGCCGAACCTTTGCGCCCGGCATGCGCAAGCTGCACTCCGAGCATGATTGGCGAAATGCTGCGCACGTAATCGACCACCCGCTGCATCGCCGCTTCATTGTCATCGGAATACAGGCCCACGCAATGCGGCGTGATGTGCCCTGCCGGCGTCACCGCGGTCATCTCCATGACCAGCATGGACGCGCCGGAAATCGCCAGCGTACCCAGATGCATGATGTGCCAGTCGGTCATCGAACCGCTGATCGCGCTGTATTGGCACATCGGTGCGACGGTGATGCGATTGGACAATGTCTGATTGCCGATTGTCACCGGCGTGAAAAGATGTGCGGTCACGTATACCTCCGAAACAGGTTTCTGTTCAGTTGCCGAAATACCCGATTATTCTCCACCACAGATAACTCAACGGTATCAGCGCGATGATGCTGATCAGCGCCAGTACCGCGGTCACGCGCAGCGCGGTACGCACCGTGATGTTCGCCGCCTGCAGGCCCACTACCACGGGCGGCACCTGGTAGGGCAGGATCAGGGTCGAAAAGCCGATTGCACTAGTCATCAGGGCAGCCTTGATCGGCCAGCCGGTCGCCTCGGCAAAAGCACCCGCCAGCGGCGCGAGCAGCGCGGGTTGCGAGGGATTGGTCGTCAGCAGGCCGGCGAAAGTTGCAATCAGGCTGAGTATGCCGAAGTTGGCGGCGTCCGCGCCGCGCTCGAGCACCATGACACCGAGCAGCGCATTGCCGATAGCCGCGCTGACGCCCGAGTCCAGCATCACCGAACCCAGGCCAAGGATGGCGCCGATATAGAAGAAGGTGCCGAAACGCACGCGCTCCTGGAACAGATTGACCGGCACCGCACCGATGTGCGGCATCAGCGCCAGCACCGCCGCCGTCAGCGCGATCCAGCCGGAATGGATGTGATGCAAGAAATCCGTCGACCAGAACGCCAATGCCGTACACAGAATGGCAAGCAGGCGTTTTTCCTCGGCGCTCATCGCGCGCAATTCGACAGCTGCCGTCGCCGTCTGTGTCTGCGCCGGGAACAGCCAGCAGGTGACCGCGATGATCAGCGCGCCCTTGACCAGCCCCATCACCGGAAACTG
>JBFKCU010000412.1:0-2887 GCA_041620115.1 Burkholderiales bacterium
AGGCGGCTGTCCACCACCACCCGCAGCGGCTGACGCGTGGTTTCGACATCACGCACGGTCAGTTGCGGATCGTCGTCCTTCACGGTGCCCACACCGGTGAGGACCGCGCAGGCGCGTGCGCGCCAGGCATGGCCGTCCTTGCGCGCCGCGTCACCGGTAATCCACTGGCTCTGACCGTCGGCCAGCGCGGTGCGACCGTCGAGACTCGCCGCGACTTTCAGTCGCACCCAGGGCGTGCCGCGCGTCATGCGCGCAATGAATCCGATGTTCAGCTCACCCGCTTCGACCGCCATCAGGCCGACATCGACCTGTATGCCCGCCGCCTGCAACTGTGCAATGCCCTTGCCTGCCGTATCCGGATTGGGATCGGCGACCGCCGCGACGACCCGCGCGGGTTTTGCCGCGAGCAGGGCATCGACACAGGGCGGGGTGCGCCCGTGGTGCGCGCAGGGTTCAAGCGTGACATAGACGGTCGCGCCGGCGGCCTGGTCGCCCGCAGCCTGCAGCGCAATCGGCTCGGCATGCGCACCGCCCGCTTTTTCATGCCAGCCTTCGCCGACGACCGCGCCGTCTTTGACAACAACGCAACCGACACGCGGATTGGGCGTGGTGGTATAGAGCCCGCGTGCGGCCAGTTCCAGCGCGCGGGCCATGTGGCGATGATCGTCGGGTGTGTACATAAGATAGCTTGCGGCCATCGCAGCAGCGATGGCGGTTACTTGCGGGACGGCCGGCGCACTTCCTTGATCACGTCGGTGAAGTCGTCGACGCCCTGGAAACTGCGGTATACCGACGCAAAGCGGATGTAGGCGACTTCGTCGAGTTTTTTCAGCTCGCGCATGACCATCTCGCCCACGCGGCGCGCCTGTACCTCGCGCTCGCCCAGAGCCAGCAGTTCCTGCGTCAGCGCACCGATGGCTTCGTCGACGAGCTGTGTGGGCACCGGGCGCTTGTGCAGCGCGCGCATGAAGCTGGTGCGCAGCTTGGCCAGATCGAATTCGGCGCGGCTGCCGTCCTGCTTGACGACCTGCGGCATGCGCAGCTCGACCGTTTCATAGGTAGTAAAACGCTTGTTGCATGAGACGCATTTGCGGCGGCGGCGTATCGTATCGCCGTCGTCGCTCTCGCGCGAGTCGATGACCTGGGTTTCAACCGATTTGCAGAAAGGGCATTTCATGCGCCGTCACCCGCCTTTTCAGTCAGCGTTTGTACACCGGAAACTTGTCGCACAGCGCCTTGACGTCACCCCGTACGCGTCTGATCACGGATTCATCCTGCGGCGCGTCGAGCACATCGGCGATCAGGTGGCCGAGCTTCTCGGCTTCGAGCTCCTTGAAGCCGCGCGTGGTCATCGCCGGCGAGCCGATGCGCACCCCGCTGGTCACCGTCGGCGTGCGCGTATCGTTCGGCACCGAATTCTTGTTGACCGTGATGTTGGCGCTGCCCAGCGCCTTTTCCGCCTCGAGGCCGGTCACCGGTTTCTCGCGCAGGTCGAGCAGGAACAGGTGACAGTCCGTGCGGCCGGAGACGATGCGATAGTCGCGCTCGTGCATGACCTTCGCCATCACGCGCGCATTGTCGAGCACCTGCTGCTGGTACTGGCGGAAGTCCTTGCTCATCGCCTCCTTCAGCGCCACCGCCTTGGCCGCGATCACATGCATCAGCGGGCCGCCCTGCGAGCCGGGAAAAACTGCTGAGTTGAGCACCTTCTCGTGTTTGGCGTCGGCGAGGATCATGCCGCCGCGCGGTCCGCGCAGCGTCTTGTGCGTGGTCGTCGTCACAAAATCCGCGATGCCCACCGGGCTGGGGTAAAGTCCTGCCGCCACCAGGCCGGCGTAGTGCGCCATGTCGGCCATCAGCAGCGCGCCGACGCTGTCGGCGATTTCACGGAAGCGTTTCCAGTCGATGACCCGCGAATACGCCGATGCGCCCGCAATGATCAACTTCGGCTTGCGCACGGTCGCGAGCTCGGCGACTTCGTCATAATCGATTTCCTGCGTCTCAGCGTCCAGGCCGTACGCCGCGGCGTCGTAATACTTGCCGCTGATGTTGACCTTGGAGCCGTGCGTCAGGTGACCGCCGTCGGAGAGGCCCATGCCGAGTATGGTGTCGCCGGGATGCAGCGTCGCCAGAAACACCGCGGCATTGGCCTGCGCGCCCGAATGCGGCTGCACGTTGGCATAACCCGCCTTGAACAGGGTTTTGGCACGATCGATCGCCAGTTGCTCGGCGATGTCGACATATTCACAGCCACCGTAGTAGCGCTTGCCGGGATAACCCTCGGCGTATTTATTGGTCAGCACCGAACCCTGCGCCGCCAGCACCGCGGGGCTGGCATAGTTTTCGGACGCGATCAGCTCGATATGATCTTCCTGACGCTGACCTTCCTGCTGCAATACCTGGAAGATTTCGGGGTCAGTGGTTTCCAGCTTGTTGGTAAAAATCGTCATGATGTTATTGGGCCGGGAGTCTGGGGTTCGGGGGCGTTATCGGTGCGCCTGCACGCCAAGGGGCGGATTTTATCATGCGAAACGCCGGCTTCCCCGTATGATGTGGCACTGCGCAGGAGGCCATCCGCATCATGAACACACTGCTGGCGCTGTCACGCGCCATCGACACGCTGAACGAATTCGCCGGTCGCGGTGCCCGCTGGCTGGTTCTCGCCTGCATACTCATCAGCGCCGGCAATGCCGTGGCCCGTTACGGCTTCAATCTCAGCTCCAACGGCTTCCTTGAAATCCAGTGGTACCTGTATTCCATCGTCTTTCTGGGCGCTGCCGGCTACACCCTGAAACACAACGCCCATGTGCGCATTGACCTGATCGCCGGGCGCCTGTCGGCGCGGACACAGGCGTGGATCGACATTTTCGGTCACCTGTTCATGCTG
>JBFKCU010000413.1:0-2872 GCA_041620115.1 Burkholderiales bacterium
ATCCAGCGCACACAGCGTGAACACATAATGGTGCACGATGCTGTCGTTCCACGGCGGACACGGACCGTCATAGCCGAAGTAGTCACCGGCCATGTCCATGTCTCCGGCAAACCAGCCCGTGTAATCGTTGAGTCCCTGGCGCGCGCCGCGCGGCGCCTGCGGCCCGCTCTTGCCGTGCGGGGTCACCTTGTCCGAAAACTCGCCCGCCGCGATGCTGCCCGACTGCGGATCGAGGTCGACCAGCACCCAGTGAAAAAAATCGACGCGCGGCAGCGACGCGGGAATCTCGCGGCCTTCCTGGTTGACGTCGTCGGGCTTCGACGGCACGTCACCGTCGTGACAGATCAGCACCAGCGATCTGGCTGCAGCCGGCACGTCGCTCCACACCAGATGCGGATTGCGGTTGGCGCCCAGCGTGCAATGGGCGCTGGCGTCGGGGGCGCAGAACGCGTACTCGGCGGGTATCGGCTGGCCATCGCGGAAACTCTTGCTGGTCAGTTTCATGGCATGCACTCCTCACGGCTCTGGTCGGCTGGGCGCGCCAGTATAGCAAAGCACTTTGCAGCAGCCACCGCCGGCGCGCAGGCTGCTCACTGGCGCGCGAGCTGCGCGAGCCGCGCGTTGCGCTCCGCCGCCGGCAGTTCGGCGAGCCTCCTCACCGCGACGTAGAACCGCGGCAGATCGTTGCCGTTCTCGCGCAGCAGCGCCTCGAACGCCGGCACCTGCTGTGTGTAAATCGCCACGGATGCAAGATGCGCATTACCCAGTGGCTGCGCGAACCAGCGGTCGAATCCGGAGAACCCGCCCCAGTCGATCTTGCGCGCCAGATGTTCACGTTTCAGTGCAGCGAAAGCCTCGGCTTTCAGCCGGCGCTTCTCCTCAATCGCGGCATCACCGGCGTACAAAACCGCGAGTTTGCGCCGCGTCTCGGTCACCAACCGGCGGAAATCGGCGCGGTAGCGCTGCATTTGCGCAAACCGCTCGCGGTCGGCGTCTGTGCCATGCGCCATCAGCCAGCGTGCCACGCCGGCCTGCTCGACCACCGTGGCGAAGGATTCATTGAACACCGTATCGTCCCGCACATAGGCCACCTGGTGCGACAGCTCATGAAACAGCAGTCGCGCCAGTTCCGGCTCCGGGTAATGGATGAAAGTGTTGAGCACCGGATCCGCGAACCAGCCGATGGTCGAATACGCCGGCACGCCGCCGATGAACACATCGTAGCCTTCGGCCGCCAGCGTGCGCGCATGGGCCCGTGCTGCAGCCTCGTCAAAGTAACCGCGATAGTTGACGCAGCCCGCGAAGACAAAACACCATTGCCGCGGCTCCACGGAAAACTCCGGCGCGGCAAACACGTTCCACACGACAAAGGGCCGCGCCAGGTCGGCATACGCACGGTAGCTGCGATTGTCGGGCAGACCCAGTTCACGACTGGCGAACTCGCGGATGCGCAGCGCGCGCTCCAGTTGCGCTTTCAGCGGCGGCGCGATCGCCGGATTCTCCAACAGGCGCTCGATCGGCGCTTCGTGCCGCCAGACTTCCAACTGGCCACCGACCGATTGCAGGTAATAGGAAAAATTGCCGCAGCCGGAAAGCAGCAGCACCGCGAACACGACGCAGACGCTGCGCATCATTCGGCTACCGGATCGAAGCGGCCGTTGCGCAGGAACGCGCGGCACTGGTGGGCGACTGCGCCGGATATCAGCATCTCGCTGTGGTTCACGTTCAGGGCAACGCGCTGCGTGACGCCGGGGACCTCCGTCTCCGCGAGCGTGACGACACCGTCGTGCGGCCGCGGCAGGTCCGGCGCGATCAGGCTGCCGAGGCCGAAGCCGCGCGTGCCGGCGATGATGCCGACTTCATCCGCGCCGCGGATGCCGGGCCGCGGCGAAGCCAGCCACTCGGCAATGCTGCGGCCCAGAAGCCTCGTGCCGCCGGGAAACCGCGCCAGACGCGCGGCGGCAAAGCTCCCGCTGTAAGGCGTGCCCACCAGCACCAGCCGGCCGCAACGCAGGTCGGGTGTGGTCTCCAGCATTTTGAGCGCGATCAGCCCGCCCATGCTGTGACCGACGATGTGCAGGCGCGGCGCAGCGTAGCGTTTGCAATATTGCGCCAGGCGCGCGGCATTTTCGCTCAGGCTCAGCCGCACCGACGGATAGGAGTAGGTGTGCGTCACAAATCCGCCGCGCGCAATGCGCCGCGCCAGCCAGTACATGATCACGCCGTGCACCCAGAGACCATGGACGACGATGACCGGCGCGGCGGCCGTCATGCGGAAGCGCGATCCCGCACACCGGGACTATGAATGCAACACGTTGATTTATTTATTATTTTTTTCATATGCTGCCATCGCCGAATATGGTCACGCCTTCGGCCCCCAGATGATCCGCATCGCCCCAGCGGCCGGCGCTCCAGCAACCGCCGTCGCAGGCGAACCAGTTAAGGCTGGCATTGACCAGCGGCACCGGGCGCGGTGCCTCCAGCGCCAGACCGGAGGCCGCGCGATACGCGCAATCAAGGACCAGCCCGTGCGTCACCACCGCAATGGTGGCGCCGGCATGACGATGCGCCAGTTCTTCAAGCACGGCGCGGCAGCGAGCAAAAAATGCGGCCGGGCTTTCGCCACCGGGCACCGCAAACTGCGGATCACGCGCCATGAACTGCCGGTAAGCCAGCGGCGAAACCGATTCCATCTCGCGCTGGTTCAGACCCTCGAATATGCCGAAATGCCGCTCGCGCAGGCGCTCGTCGCGGATGATGTCGTGCCCGGTCGTCGCCGCGATGCTTTGCGCGGTGAGATACGCACGCGGCAGATCGCTGGAATACAGCGCCGTAAACGGCAGCTGGCGCAGGCGCTCGCCGAGTTGCTGCG
>JBFKCU010000414.1:0-2853 GCA_041620115.1 Burkholderiales bacterium
GAGCCGATGACCACAGCTTCGGGTCTGCCGCCCAGCGTTTTTACATAATTGATGGCTTTGCGGCCCGGCAGCAGGCGCGAACCCGAGACCATTGCGGCGATGGTGTCGAGCAGATGATGCTTGGTTTTTTCAACAACGCCTTTCGGCAGCGGTTTTTTTGCGGCGCCGGCCATGTACCGCGCCAGCGTACGCATCAGCGGCGAAATCTCCGATCCGGTGGTTTTATTGTCTGCTTTTCTGGCCGTACTCATGGCATCAGTCCTCCGCCGTTGATATGTATGGATTGTCCGGTGACGTAGCGTGAATCGGGCCCGCAGAGCACGCGTACCATGGCGGCGATTTCCTCGGGCGCGCCGCGCCGGCCCACGGGCGGCAGTGACACGCGGTGATCGGGGCGCGCGGGTGCGCCGGGCAGGCCGCGCACGGTCTCGACGGTGCCGGGCACCACGCAGTTCACGGTGACGTTGTGCACGGCCAGGTCCAGCGCAACGGCCTTGGTCATGGCGGCCAGCCCTCCCTTGGCCGCGACCACGTGCGAGCGGTGCAGCGCGCCTTTGTGTCCGGTGAGGCCGCCGATATTGACGACGGCACCGCCGCCGGCCTTGATCAGGTGCGGCAGGCAGGCCTGCGTGGTCAGGAAGGCGCCGTCGAGCACGATCGACAGCACGCGCCGCCATTCGTCATAGGTAATTTTCTCGAACGGCGTCTCCGCGCGGATGGCGGCATTGTTGACCACCAGATCGATGCGACCGTAGCGTTCTACGGTTGCGGCGACCAGTGCCGCCACAGCTTTGGGATCGGTGACATCGGCGATGTGCAGCGCGGCCTTGCCGCCGGCCTTTTCGATCAGCGCCACCGTTTCCTCGCCTTCCTTGCGCGAAGTGTTGGCGTTCACCATCACCGCGGCCCCGCCTGCCGCCAGCGACTGCGCGATGGCGCGGCCAATGTTGCGTGCACCGCCGGTGATCAGCGCGACCTTGCCGGCGAGTTCATCGCCGGGTCGCATGCCTGCTGCGTATGCCATGAAGAAGTTCCTCTGTTTCGTTTTGTGGATCTTATTTGTATGGGTATCCGGCGTCCGGACGGCCCCGCCTGAATGTGCCGTGCGGCGCCTGGAATGAGCCGATGCGGGATGAAGCAGGTGAGCGCCATGCAGGCCGGACGATTCTAGCAGTCATTCAAAGCGCGCGTAGCCGTGTGTCCGTACTGTAAAATGCGTCTTTGCACGAAGGGGTGGTGAGTGAAAAAACCGCTGGTCGGCATCGTCATGGGCAGTCAGAGCGACTGGAGCGTGATGGAGCACGCCGTCAATCTGCTCGGGAAGTTCGGCGTGCCTTACGAGGCGAAGGTGGTGTCCGCCCATCGCACGCCTGATCTGCTCTACGCTTATGCCGAGCAGGCCGCTGCGCGCGGGCTGCAGTGCATCATCGCCGGCGCTGGTGGCTCGGCGCATCTGCCGGGCATGCTCGCCGCCAAAACCATTGTGCCGGTGCTGGGTGTGCCGGTGACCTCGCGCGCGCTGCAGGGCCTCGATTCGCTGCTCTCCATCGTGCAGATGCCCAGGGGCATACCGGTGGCAACCTTTGCCGTGGGTGAGGCCGGCGCGGCCAATGCCGCGCTGTTTGCGGTGGCGATGCTGGCACGTGACGACTCGAGGCTGGCAAAAAAAATCGCGGCCTTCCGCAGGAAGCAGACCGCGACCGTACGCGCGATGAAATTGCCGAAGAAGAAATGAAATTCGCAAGGCCTTTGTGGCGGAATCAGGGCTTTTAAAGTGATATTTCCGGATGCGATGCTGGGCATGCTGGGCGGTGGCCAGTTGGGCCGCATGTTCACGCTGGCGGCGCACAGCATGGGCTATCGCGTCACCGTGCTCGACCCGGATCCGCTGAGCCCCGCGGGGGCGATTGCCGACGTGCATCTGAAAGCCGCATACCAGGACCGTGAAGCACTGCAGCAGCTCGCGGACACCTGCGCCGCGGTCACCACCGAATTCGAGAACGTGCCTGCCGAGAGCCTGCGCTGGCTCGCCAGCCACTGCACCGTGCGCCCCGCGGGTGATGCCGTTGCCGTGGCACAGGATCGCATCCGCGAAAAAGCCTTCGTCCGCTCCTGCGGCATCGCGGTCGCGCCGTATGCGGTCATCGAAACGGAGGCGGATATCGCCAAAGCCGACGCCGCACTGTTTCCGGGCATTCTCAAGCGTGCGCGGTTCGGCTATGACGGCAAGGGCCAGGCGCGTGTCGCCAACGCTGACGAAGCGCGCAAGGCCTACCACGACATGGGCGCCGAGTCCTGCGTGCTCGAACAACGCATTGCCCTCAAATGCGAAATCTCCGCCGTGGTGGCCCGCGGGGCCGACGGCATCGGGCGCGGTTTTCCGGTCGCCGAGAACCGGCACCGCAACGGCATCCTTGACGTCAGCATTGCGCCGGCGCGCGTGACGCCGCAACTGGCGCAGCGCGCCGGACAGTGGGCGCTGACCATTGCCGAAAAACTGGATTACTGCGGCGTGCTTGCGGTGGAATTTTTTGTCAGCGATTCGGATGAACTGCTGGTCAACGAAATGGCCCCGCGTCCGCACAACAGCGGTCATTACACGATAGACGCCTGCACCACCTCGCAGTTCGAGCAGCAGGTGCGCACGCTGTGCGGCCTGCCGCTGGGTGATCCGCAGCTGCTGTCACCGGTGGTGATGGTCAATCTGCTGGGCGAGGCCTGGCAGCATGGCCCGCCGCTGTGGGAGCGCGTGTTCATCGTGCCGCAGGCCAAGCTGCACCTCTACGGCAAGCACGAGGCGCGCGCCGGGCGCAAGATGGGCCACTACACCGTGCTTGGCGAAAGCGCCGATGC
>JBFKCU010000415.1:0-2825 GCA_041620115.1 Burkholderiales bacterium
ACCGCCAGCGCCGCGCCGGCCCTGCCCTTCTTCGCCATCTCGTAACCGTCAATGGACGTCATCACCGACGCCGCCTCCCCCGGCGTGCGGATCAGGATGGCCGTGGTCGAGCCACCGTATTTGGCGCCGTAATAAATGCCGCAGAGCATGATCAGCGCTGACGTCGGATTCATGCCGTAAGTGATCGGGATCAGCAGCGCGATGCCCGCCGACGGCCCGATGCCCGGCAGGATGCCGATCACCGTGCCCATCAGCACGCCGAGAAAGGTGTACCAGAGATTGATCGGCTGCGTGGCGACCACGAAGCCGTTGAGGATATGGGTCAGGGTATCCATGCGCGCCTCAGAAAGGGATGATGCCGCGCGCCAGCGTCACGCCGAGCAGCTTGGTGAATGCAAAGTAACTGCCGGTCGAAAACAGCACCGCGGTGGACACGTTCATGACCCAGCGGCCGCGGTTGAAGTAGGCCATCAGCGCCAGCAGGTAAACCGCAGTCGCCAGCATGTAGCCCGCGGGTTCGAACAAGGCCACATAGACTGCGGTCCACGCAGCGACGATCACGACCACCCAGTCATGCGACTCCCAGGTCAGGCGCGCGGCGGTCTTGGTGCCGGAGCGGACCTGCTTGCGGTTACGCAACATTTCGGCAAGCAGCATCGCCGCGGCAATCAGCAGGCCGATGCCCAGCAGCCGCGGAAAGGCCTTGGGCCCCAGCGGATCGCCGAGTTCAAGGCTGGGTATCTGCGCAGTGGCCCAGAAATAAATGCCTGCGAGCAGCAGCGTACATACAAAAATAATTCGATCTGTCATTTTATGGTGACTCCCCCCGGGATAGTTCGCGTACGGCACGCAACCCTGCCGACCTGACGCCTGACCGCGGCGTTGTTCTCGAGGCCGGAAGCCGCGTTTCGCTGGGCGAAATCTTAACCGAGATCGCCCTGACCGTGTTGCGGTGATCGCCGTTATTCCGCAATGAACTGCCGTATCGTGGAACTGCATGGGGCCCCGGCACTCCAACAGTGCATAGTCCGGGATCAGCAGCGGAATTTCTGTGCAGTCCTTGCGACACACACCCGTTTCCGCGCAACGGTATCCCGCGTATGCATCAGCCGTGCCGCCGCACCGGACGCGACGGCCGGAACCACGCGAAGCACGGCATGCCTCACCGCGCACATCAAGGAGCCACCATGAAACGCAACAATCCGCATAACGCACTGCAGGAATTCCAATTCGGCAAATCCACCGGCCAGTACTACTCGCTGCCGGCCCTGGAAAAAGCCGGGCTCGGGAAGATCTCCCGGCTGCCGGTGAGCCTGCGCGTGGTGCTGGAATCCGCATTGCGTAATTTCGACGGCAAGAAAATCACCGCAGCACATTTGCAGAATCTTGCCGGCTGGAAACCCGGCGGCAAGCGCACTGAAGAGGTGCCGTTTGTCGTCGCCCGCGTGCTGCTGCAGGACATGACCGGTGTGCCGCTGGTGGTGGATTTCGCCGCCATGCGTGAAGCCGCAAAAAAAATGGGCGCCGACCCCGGCATCATCGAGCCCCTCTGTCCCGCGCATCTGATCATGGACCATTCGGTACAGATCGACACCTGGGGTTCGTCCGGCGCGCTGAAGAAAAACATGGAAATCGAATTCAAGCGCAACCGCGAGCGTTACGAGTTCCTCAAATGGAGCGCGCAGGCGTTCAAGACCTTCGAGATCATCCCGCCCGGCAACGGCATCTGCCACCAGATCAATCTCGAATACGTGTCGCAGGTGGTGTGGAGCAAGGACGGCATGTATTACCCGGACAGCCTCGTCGGCATCGATTCCCACACGCCCATGGTCAACGGCCTGGGTGTGCTGGGCTGGGGTGTCGGCGGCATCGAAGCCGAAGCCGCGATGCTGGGCCAGCCCATGTATTTCCTCGAACCCGATGTGGTCGGCGTGCACCTGAGCGGCAAACTCGGCGACGGCGTGACCGCCACCGATCTGGTGCTGAAAATCGTCGAAGTCCTGCGCGAGCACAAGGTCGTCGGCAAATTCGTCGAATTCTTCGGCGATGGCGCGGCTACGCTGCGCATCCCGGACCGCGCCACCATCGGCAACATGGCGCCGGAATACGGCGCCACCTGCGGCTATTTCCCTGTCGATGACGTGTCCTGTGAATTCCTTGAAATGACCGGTCGCGGCGCCATCGTTCCTGCCGTCAAGGCATACTGGAAAGCGCAGGGCATGTACGGCATGCCGAAAAAAGGCGACATCGATTACTCCTCGGTCGTGGAACTGGATCTGGCGACCGTCAAGCCCGCGGTGTCCGGACCGCGCCGCCCGCATGATCATCTCGATCTGCCCGAGCTCAAGGGCCGGTTTGCGGAGCTGATGAGCAAGCCTTTCGCCGAAGGCGGCTACGGCAAGAACGCGGACGCGCTGAAGCAGCGCATCGAAGTTGATCTCGCTGCCGGAGCCTCCGGCACGCGTTCCGGCGGCGGCGCGCAATCGGACCTGACTCCAGGTGCGGCCATGAATGCAGTGGAAATGGTCGACAACCGTCCCACGCCCGACCGTGTCAGCAATGCGAAACCGGAAACGGGCACGGTCAGCATCGGCCACGGCGACGTGCTGATTTCAGCCATCACCTCCTGCACCAATACCTCCAATCCGGGCGTGATGCTCGGTGCCGGACTGCTGGCGAAAAAAGCCGTCGAAAAAGGCCTTAAACCCCCTGCCCATGTCAAAACCTCGCTGGGACCCGGGTCACTGGCCGTCACCGAATATCTGAAAAAAGCCGGCCTGCTGACTTATCTGGAGCAGCTAGGCTATTACGTCTCCGGTTACGGT
>JBFKCU010000416.1:0-2823 GCA_041620115.1 Burkholderiales bacterium
ACGCCGGTCTGATGTGGCCGGCGGTCAGCAATCCGGCCGGTCGAGTTCCTGGTCCAGCATCGACACCGGATCTTCAATCGGTTCCAGATGAGTCAGCACATGCGCACGCGGCATCGCTGCGCGGATGTCCCGTTCGATGCGCTCGGACCAGTCGTGCCCCTGCTGCACGGTCCACCGTCCCGGCACCAGCACATGCACCGAGACAAAGACCCGGCTGCCCGCCTGGCGCGTGCGCAGCGCATGAAAATCCAATCCCTGCTCGCGGTAGCGGTCCAACACCGCCTCGATGTCAGCGACCTGCTCCGGCGGCAGTGACGCATCCATCAGGCCCGCAGCCGAGCGCTGCATCAACTGCCATCCGGTCCAGACGATATTCGCCGCCACGCACAGCGCAATGACCGGGTCCAGCCACAGCCAGCCCGTCAGCCACACCAGACCAACCCCGGCGATGACGCCGGCCGAGGTCCAGACATCGGTCATCAGGTGGTGGGCATCGGCCTCGAGCACGATCGAATGCTGCTCGTGCCCCACTTTCAGCAGCACGCGCGCGGTTGCAAAATTGATGACCGAGGCGACGACCGACACCAGCAGGCCGATCCCGACGGATTGCAGTGCCTGCGGATTGATCAGGCGATCCACCGCCGCATACGCGATGCTCAGCGCGGCAAACACGATCAGCAGACCTTCGAACGCACTCGAAAAATACTCGGCCTTGCTGTGCCCGTGCGCATGGCCATCGTCGGCAGGCGCCGCCGCCACCGCCAGGATCCACAGCGCCATCACCGCCGCCGCCAGATTGACGAAGGATTCGATGGCATCCGACAGCAGACCGACGGAGCCGGTCATCCACCACGCGATGCCCTTGAGCCCTATGGTTGCAATGGCCGCAGCAATCGACAGCCAGGCATAACGGAGCAGTGACGGGCGCACCATGGCGACTTGACCGGTGACTATATAACCCGTTGTTTCAAATAACTATTTCTTTAAGGTACCGGCTGCCTTGGCTTGGGTGCGGACATCGAAGCGGTCGACGTTCACGATGATGCGCTCGTGCACACCTTCGCCGATGCGCTCCACTTCGTCGTCGGCCCACACGCGAAAGGTCAGCTTGCGCCCCTCGACCTTGCTCACCTCGGCATGGGCTGTGACGCGCATGCCCACGGGGGTCGCTGCGGTGTGGCTGACATCCAGCCGCGTGCCCACGGTCTGATGACCCGCCGGCAACAGGCCCTCCACGGCATTCAGGGCCGCTTCTTCGAGCAGCATCACCAGGACCGGCGTCGCCAGCACCTTGATCTTGCCGCTGCCCACATGCGGCGCAGTATCGCGCGTCCCCACCATGATTTCGGTGGAGCCGGTCAGGCCTTTTTTCATCGCGTCAAGACTCATGTACGGCTTTCATTGCAGATGGCGATGGCCCGATGTTACATTGAATCGTTACGGAGCGATCACCGGCTCCGCAAACGATCTAAGGGGAAGCATTCATCATGCGTCTGGGTTTTTTCACGATGCCGCTGCATCCGTCCGAGCGTCCGCCCGCAGTCACGCTGCAGGAGGACCGCGAAGCCATCATCCTTGCCGACAAGCTGGGATTTCATGACGCCTTCGTCGGCGAACATCTGACCGAAAAGTCGGAAAACGTCACCAACAGCTTCATTTTTCTGGCCACACTGATTCACCAGACCAAAAACATCATGCTCGCGACCGGCACCTCAAACCTGTCGCACACGCACCCGACACTGATTGCCGCACACGCCGCGATGTTCGACCATCTGGCGCGGGGCCGCTTCATCTTCGGCGTCAGCCCCGGGGCGCTGCCCTCGGATGCCGAGGCGCTGGGCATGCTCGGCGAGGACCGCAACAAACTCTTTGCCGAGGCCATCGATGTCATCCTCGCCATCTGGGACGGCGAGGTGCCCTACAACATCGACCTGCCCGGCAACCGTTTCAAGGTCACCACCGCCACCACGCAGAACGACAGCGTCGGCCGCGGCCAGATGTACAAGACCTACCAGCAGCCGCGTCCGGAAATCGTCGGCACCGTGGTCGCGCCCGGCTCCAAAGGCGTGATCGCGATGGGCGCGCGCGATTTCCACCCGCTGTCGGCGAATTTCCTGCTGTCGAAGTACCTGCCTTCGCACTGGACCAACTATGCCGAAGGCAAGAAAAGCGTCGGCCAGACCGCCAATCCCGCCGACTGGCGCATCGCCCGCACGATATTCGTTGCCGATGACGACAAGACCGCGACACGCTACGGCCTCGAAGACAGCAACAGCCCCTACCGTTATTACTGGGACATGATGCTGCGCAAGATGTTTATCTCGAAGCGGCAGGCCATCTTCAAGACCCATGCGGAACAGAACGACAGCGAGCTGACCACCGATTACATGGTCAACAAGCTGGTGCTGTGCGGCAGCCCGAACAAAGTCGCCGACCAGCTCCTGGCATTGCGCGAGGAAACCGGCGACTTCGGTGAAATCGTCTATGCGGGCATGGACTGGGTCGATCCGGCACTGGCGAAACGCTCAATGGAACTGATGGCCGAAAAAGTGATGCCGCAGGTCAACGCCGCCATAGGCAAACCCGCATTGCGGGTCGCCACCGCGTCCTGATCCCGCGAACCTGGAACGTATGCGGAATTACGGTGTCTGTCCCTGAGCGTATTTTGTTTTGAAGGCCGCCCGATGCTGATTTTGATGCACTGCGTACTGTGGACTGCCACCCGGCGTTTGACCGGGCTGGTTGCCGTACGCCTGCATTCCGGCGCCCTGTTGTTTGCCGACGGCACCTCCTGCCGCCAGCCCCTGCCCAATCCGGAGCACC
>JBFKCU010000417.1:0-2821 GCA_041620115.1 Burkholderiales bacterium
GCCGTTCAGAACGTCCTGCGCGAGGGTGCCGTCGATGAATATCTCGGTGTTCCAGGTATAGGCCGGCCCCAGTGTTTCGAGTGCGGCATAGGTGGTCACCAGCTTCATGCTCGAGGCGGGATTCAGCGAGCGCTCGGCGCCAACCGCGACAATGGGCTCGGCGGCACCGATTTCATGCACATAAACGCCGATCGCGGATTCGGGAATCTGCGCCTGTGTCAGCGCGCGTGCCACCGGCTCGGGCAGGACGGACGCGGGTTGCGCATGGGCATGGGCGGCGAGCAGTGCGGACAACAGGAAGGGCAGGGCGCGTTGCAAAGACATGGGCATCAGACGCTTGAACGGGGATTCGGTTGACGTCAGAGGATGACCGAGCTGTGCAGGCGCGGCATGTCGACGCCACTCCAGCCCAGCTTCTTGTGGATGGTGGCAGCAAAAATTTCGGCGGTTTCCTGCTCGCCGTGGACCACGAACGTGCGCTGCGGTGCGCGTTTGAAATGCCCCAGCCATTTGAGCAGCGATTCCTGGTCGGCATGGGCCGACAGTCCGCCGATGGTATAGATATCGGCTTTGACCGGGATCGGAATGCCGAAGATGTTCACGCTGCGCGCGCCGTCGACGATGCGCCGCCCCAGCGTGCCGGCAGCCTGAAAGCCAACGATGAGGATCGAGCAATCCTTGCGCCCCAGGTTGTGGCGCAGGTGGTGCTTGATGCGGCCCGCGTTGCACATGCCGCTGGCGGAGACGATCACCGCGCCCCGCTTGATGCGCTGCAGGCTGGTGGACTCGAGTACGTCTTCGACAAAATGGATGCGCGGCTTGCCGCGTTTGCTTTTCAGCCACTGCAGCAGCTTGGCTGCATCCTTGTCGAGCAGCGACCAGTGTTTCGCGGTCAGGTGCGTGACTTTGGTGGCCATCGGTGAATCAACATAGATATCCATCTCGGGCACCCGGCCCTGCCGGTACAGGTCCACCAGCAGGTAGAGAATTTCCTGGGTGCGGCCGACGGCGAAGGCCGGCACGATGACGTTGCCTTTCTTGCGCGTCAGCGTGTCGTTGAGCGCGTGCTCGAGTTCGGTCAGCGTGTCATCGAAGTTCTTGTGCAGGCGGTTGCCGTAGGTGGATTCAACCACCAGCACATCGGCTTCGGTGATCGGGGTTGGGTCGCGGACCAGCGGCCGGCTGGGCTGGCCGATGTCGCCCGAAAAGACAAACTTTTTGGTGTGCTTGCCTTCGGTTACCCACAGCTCAATGATGGCGGCGCCGAGGATATGGCCGGCATCGCGGAAGATGCAGCGCACGCCGGCGTGCGGATTGACCTCATTGCCGTACTCGACCGGTTTTAACTGACGCAGCGTGCGCTCCGCCTGCGCCATGGTGTACAGCGGCGGCTTGTCAAAGCCGCGGGCCTTGGCCTTGCGCTTCCACTCCAGTTCGCGTTCCTGGATGTGCGCCGAATCGGCCAGCATGATTTCCAGCAGGTCGCAGGTGGCGGCGGTGGTGTAGATGGGGCCGGAGAAGCCCTCCGCCACCAGTCGCGGCAGCAGGCCGGAGTGGTCGATGTGGGCGTGGGTCAACAGCACGCAGTCCAGTGTCTTCGGATCAAAGGCAAAGCGCGCGCGGTTCTTGCCGTCGGCTTCGCGCCCGCCCTGGAACATGCCGCAGTCCACCAGCAGTCGCACCCCATCGGCCTCGAGCAGGAAGCTCGACCCGGTGACTTCACCTGCAGCGCCGAGAAAGGTCAGTTTCAAACAGTAGCCTCCAGTGTTTCGAGTGTGCGTGTGGCCAATAATTCCATTTCAGCGTCGCTGATGATGTACGGTGGCATGAAATAGATCGTGTTGCCGATCGGGCGCAGCAGCAGTTCGCGCGCCAGGGCAGCTTCGAAAAAGCGCCGGCTGAATGACGGGTCTGCGTCCGCGATTTCAAATGCCCAGATCATGCCGGTGGTGCGGAAGTCGCGTACCCGCGGATGGGTCGCCAGCATGCGCGTTGCCGCCGTCATCCTTAGTGCCTTGTCGCGGTTGGTGGCGATGACGCTGTCCTGCTCGAAGATGTCCAGCGTCGCCAGCGCCGCGCGGCAGGCCAGTGCGTTGCCGGTGTAGGAATGCGAGTGCAGGAAGCCGCGTGCCATCGAATCGTCGTAAAACGCCTGGTAGATCGCATCGCGCGTCATTACCGCGGACAGCGGCAGATAACCGCCGGTGATGCCCTTGGACAGGCACAGGAAATCCGGTGTGATCTTGGCCTGTTCGTGCGCAAAGAAGGTGCCGGTGCGCCCGAAGCCGGTCATGATTTCGTCGGCAATCAGGTGCACACTGTAACGGTCACACAATGCGCGCGCCTGGCGCAGGTACTCGGGGTCATACATGGCCATGCCGGTCGCGCCCTGTACCAGCGGCTCGACGATCAACGCGGCGGTGCGGGCGTGGTTTTGCTCGAGATGTTGTTCCAGTTGCTTTGCGCAGTGCAGCGCGTGTTCTGTTGTTGACACGCCGGCTACGGCCAGCCGCCAATCGGGGCTGGGCACCTGCGCGCTGTGACGCAGCAGTGGTGCGTAAGTGTCCTTGAACAGCGCCACATCGGTGACTGACAGCGCACCCAGGGTTTCACCGTGATAACTGCCGGCGAGGCTGATGAATTCCGTCTTGTCCGGGCGATCGCTGTTGCGCCAGTAGTGAAAACTCATTTTCAGCGCGATCTCAGTCGCCGACGCGCCGTCACTGCCGAAGAAACAGTGGCCCAGCGCGCCACGGGTCAGCGCGGACAGCCGTTCGGAGAGTTGGACCACCGGTTCGTGGGTGAAGCCCGCCAGCATCAC
>JBFKCU010000418.1:0-2821 GCA_041620115.1 Burkholderiales bacterium
CGCAACGATTTCACTTGCGGGCAGCACGCATCCCAAGATCGAACCGGAAATCGCTTTCTGCCTCAGCGCACCGCTACCGGTCGGCAGCGACGATCCGGAACACATTCTGCAATCGATCGCGTGGTACGCGCCCAGTTTCGAAATTGTCGACTGCCATTTCGCCGAGTGGAAATTCCAGCCCGCCGACGCGGCCGTCGATTTTGCCTTCCACTGGAAGCTGGTGGTCGGCACACCTGTACCGTTAGAGAAAAACCAAATACCGTTAATAAACAACGAGTTAAAGTCTTGCGCCGTCACGCTGTCGCAAAACGGCGCGCCCCGGGATCACGGGGTCGGCGCCAACGCGCTGGACCACCCCTGCCTGGCCCTGGCGTTTCTTGCCGATATCATCGCGCGTCAGCCCCGCTTTGACGCCCCGGCCGCAGGCGAAATCATCACGACCGGCACCCTCACCGCCGCGCTGGACATCCGCGCCGGAGACACCTGGTCGTCGCGTTACCAGGGCCTGCAGGGGGTGGATGGCCTGACGCTGCGCTTGACCGACTGAATAAGAACTAGCGCCGTTTGGCGCTGACCACACCCTTGACGTCGCGCACCAGCGCGAGCGCACGGTCGAGCTGGTCCAGATTGCTCACTTCCAGCGCCAGGCGCATGTGCGCTGACAGATCGCGACTGGCCGTCCTGGTCGCCGTGACGTTGATATGTTCACGCGACAGCACCTCGAGAATATCGCGCAGCAGCCCGGTCCGGTCAGCCGCTTCAACATCCACCTCGACCGCGAAAACCGCACTCCCCGCGTCGCCCCATTCGGCCGTCACCATGCGTTCCGGCGCCAGCCGCTTCACACTGCTGCAATTCGCCCGATGCACCGTAACCCCGCGGCCGCGCGTGACGAAGCCAATGATGGGCTCGGGTGGCGCCGGCCGGCAGCATTTGGCCGTCGTGGTCAGCAGGCGGTCCACGCCGACCACAAGAACACCGCCCGCGGATCCTTTGGCCTTGGGGCGCGCAACGACCGCCGCCGGCGGCGCATCGGCCGGCGCCGGCGCTTCTCCGGTCAATGCATCCTGCAGTGCCTTCGGGCCGATTTCGCCGCGGGCAAGCCCCGCCAGCAGATCGGCCAGCTTTGCAAACCCCATGTCCGCCGCGAGTTGGTCCAGATTCAGCTTGCTCATGCCCTGCCGCTGCAGTTCCTTTTCGAGCAGGCTGCGCCCCTGCGCAATGTCGGCTTCCAGGTTCTGGCGGTTGAACCACTGGCGCACCTTGCTGCGGGCGCCGGCGCTTTTCAGATAACCCAACTGCCCATTCAGCCAGTCGCGGCTGGGCGCGCCCTGCTTCGCCGCGAGGATTTCCACCTGCTGTCCGTTGGCGAGCGGCGTGTTCAGCGGCACCATGGCACCGTTCACCTTGGCGCCACGGCACCGGTGCCCGAGTTCGGTATGCACATGGTAGGCAAAATCGATGGGCGTTGCCCCTTTCGGCAGGTCGATCACCCGGCCCTGCGGCGTAAACACATAAACCGAATCCTCAAACAATTCGGTGCGAAACTGTTCGGCAAAGTCGCCTGCATCACGGACCTCATCCTTCCATTCGAGCACCTGCCGCAGCCAGGCGATTTTTTCCTGATACCCCTTGTCCTGGCGCAGGCCCTCCTTGTATTGCCAGTGCGCCGCGACCCCCAGCTCGGAATGTTCATGCATTTCGTGGGTGCGAATCTGCACCTCGACCGACTTGCCTTCAGGCCCGATCACGGCGGTATGCAGCGAGCGGTAATCGTTAGCCTTGGGCTTGGCGATGTAATCGTCAAATTCCTTGGGCAGCGGCGACCAGAGGCTGTGCACGATGCCCAGTACCGAATAACAATCCTTGACGTCATCCACCAGAACCCGCACCGCTCGCACGTCATAAAGCCCTTCAAAATCAAGCGATTTCTGCCGCATTTTGCGGTGGATGCTGGCGATGTGCTTGGGGCGGCCGTAGACCTCGCCGGCGATGCCCGCCCGCGCAATTTCTCCTTTGAGCATCGCGACCACATTCTCGATGTAGTGTTCGCGGTCCAGACGCTTCTCGTCCAGCAGGCGCGCGATACGCTTGTAGCTGTCGTTATCCAGCACCCGCAAGGCCAGATCCTCGAGCTCCCACTTGATCTGCCACACGCCCAGACGGTTGGCCAGCGGCGCCAGAATATCCCGTGTCAACACTGCGGCGGCCGTGCGTTCCCGCTCGTTGCCGGACTTCACCAAGACCCGCAATTCCTGCAGATGATCCGCCAGCTTGATGAGCACCACGCGCACGTCCTGCACCATGGCCAGCAGCATCTTGCGCAAGGCCTCCAGTTGCGCCGCCTGCGCCTCTGGCCTGGTCAGCGCATCGGCACTGCCCGACAGCACGCCGAGTTCGCCCATGCGCATCACGCCTTCGGCAAGCTCGGCGATATTGGCGCCGAAACTTTCACGAATTTCCTGCACTGATTCCGGGCGCGCACGCAACACCGGCACCAGCAATGCCGCCGCCACCGATTCGTGGTCCAGCTCCAGTTCGAGCAGCGTGTCCACGACTGCCTGCGACTGCGCCAGCACCGCCGGCGGCAAAGCGCGGGCAGCGTAATCCGCCACCGCGCGCACCATCGCGGTGCCGCTCGCATCAAAACGCGCTCCGACATGTTCCACCCACGTGGCAGCGGCAACGTCCTGGTTTTCAACCAACTGCAGATGTTTACGGGGATTCATTGAATTCACTAAGGTTGTTGCGACACCCGGCTTACGACCGGTGCGCATATGTTGCACGGCAAAAACAAGACCGCTCACGACACCGCGTATGA
>JBFKCU010000419.1:0-2819 GCA_041620115.1 Burkholderiales bacterium
AAACGGATGCCCTTCCGGCAGTGCGTCATCCAGATACGCCGCCAGATACTGCACCTGCTCCGGAAAATTGTCCGCTGACGGATACCGGCCTTCACCCATCGCCATTGCCGTGGCCTGATCGCCGCCAGGGGCGCGACCGATGCCGAGATCAATGCGCCCCGGAAACAGCGCCTCGAGCATGCGGAACTGCTCGGCGATTTTCAACGGACTGTAATAAGGCAGCAGCACGCCGCCGGTGCCGACACGAATGGTCGAAGTCGCAGCAGCGACACGCGTCACCAGGATTTCGGGACACGGATCCGCCAACGCCATGACCGAATGATGCTCGGCGCACCAGTAGCGGTAGTAGCCGAGCTGTTCCGCCGCCTGCGCGAGACGGATGGTCTGTTGTATCGCGTACTGCGGCGTGTGTCCGCTGATGATGGGCGACTGGTCGAGGACACTCAGCCGGATTTTCGTCATTTATGTTCTTCCATCTACTTTTCCGACCCGCGGATGAATGCATCGAGTACGCCGCACCAGCCCAGCGCAAGATTGTTGCGGTTGTAACCGCCACCGCCGAAACCCATGATGCGGCCGCCGCACATTTCGTTGGCCAGCACGCACAGGCGCTGCGCCGCATGCGCATGCGCCGCCGGCGTGTACTGCAAATGCGCCAGCGGATCGCCGGCGATGCTGTCAGCCCCGGCCTGCAACACGATGAACTCGGGTTTGTGTTCCCGCAGATGTGCCTCGACGCGCTCCCACGCCGCCATGAATTGCGGGTCGCCGGCACCCGGCTGCATCGGAATGTTCAGTTTCAGACCGGTACCCGGCCCCTTGCCCTGCTCGGTCGCAGCCCCGGTGCCCGGATACAGAAACCGCCCGTCCTCGTGGATGTCAGCGTAGATCAGATCCGGGTCGGATTCATACGGGTAATACAGACCGTCACCATGATGCACGTCGATGTCGACGTAGGCCACGCGCTTGATTCCGTACTGGCTGCGCAGCGTATCGATGACCACGCCGCAGTCATTGAACACGCAGAACCCGGCGGCATTGTTGCGCGCAGCGTGATGCAGTCCGCCGATGGGCTGAAAGGTGCGCAGCACTTCACCGGCCATCACCTGCTGCAGGCCGTCGAGTGCGGCACCGACCACGTGCGCCGAGGCCTCGTACACGCCCGGGAATGCCGGCGTATCACCGGCGTCGATCGATCCGTAGCCGCGATCCGAGAGCTGGTGTACGCGCTGCACATGCTGGTCACCGTGGAAACGCTCGATCTCGTCTACGGTCGCCGCGCGCGAACCGCACAGCGCCGCCGCCTGGTCGAGTTTCTGCCGCGTCGCTTCTTTCCAGAATGCCTGCTGGCGATCCGTGCCCCACGGATGCCCGTCGGGAAATCCGTAACTGGCCAGCCCGTCGTCTACGTACAACGCCACTTCGTGTTTCATGCCCGCTCCTCCGGAAAATCTAAAATAAACTGCCCTGCCGATCCGCACCGGGCACGCGAAACTGCGAAGTATCGCGTTGCCTGCCCTCGCCGCGCCGTGCCTGGTTCAGTCCGGCCTTCTTGCAAGCCACGCTGAAACGCTGCTTCAGCAGGCCGGCAAACTCGCCCGCGCCGCGCATACGGCTGCCGAACTCGGGATCGTTGTCGCGCCCGCCGCGCATGGCGTGCACACGACTCATCACATGCGCCGCCTTCAGCGGATAATGCCGCTCCAGCCAGTCGCGGAACAGCGTTTTCACTTCATACGGCAGGCGCATCAGGATGTACGCCGCGCGCTGCGCGCCGTGGGCTGCCGCAGCTTCGACGATCGCCTCGATCTCGTGGTCATTGAGAAACGGGATCACCGGCGCCACCATCACCCCCGCGGGGATGCCGGCATCGGCCAGCGCGCGCACCGCCGCCAGCCTGCGTGCAGGCGCCGTGCAGCGCGGCTCCATGCGCCGCGCGAGTTCATGATCGAGCGTGGTCACGGAGACAAATACTTCCGCCAGACCTTTTGCCGCCATCGGTGCCAGGATGTCGATGTCGCGCTCGACCAGCGCGTTCTTGGTCACAATGCCCACCGGCTGGTTGAACTCCGCACACACCTCGAGGATTTCGCGGGTGATGCCGCGACTGCGCTCCGCAGGCTGGTACGGGTCGGTGTTCGCGCCCAGCGCGATCAGTTCGCAGCGATAGCCGGGCCGGGACAGTTCCTTGCGCAACAGTTCAGCGGCATTCGTCTTGGCGAAAACCCGCGTCTCGAAATCGATGCCCGGCGACAGGTTGCGATAGGCATGACTGGGTCGTGCATAACAGTAAATGCAGCCATGCTCGCAGCCCTGGTAGGGATTGATCGATTGCGAAAAAGGAATGTCCGGTGATTCATTGCGCGCGATGATCGATTTCGCGCGCTCGTCGGTAACCACGGTCTTGAGTGCCACCGGCTCATCATCCGCGCCGCTGCTCCAGCCGTCATCGTAGGCCTCGCGCTCGACCTGCTCGAAGCGCCCCTCGGGATTCACGCCCGCACCGCGCCCCTTGCGCGGATCCGCATGTTTGCCCGACAGCGTGCGCAGCGCCATGGCTACTCTGCCTTGTAGGCGTGCGTGGTCATCAGCTCGAACGCCTTGCGCGGGCGGCCATCCGGCGCTTTGCAGGTGACCTCGGTACGCACCACAGCGATCAGCCGGCCATGGTGCACGACCCTGGATTTTATTTTCAGCGCGCGGCCTTCGCCGGGACTGATGTACCACGCCGAAATCGCAGTCAGCGCCCAGTGCGGCGTCAATGCCGCGATCGCGTTCTCCGTCGCCAGGCCCAGCAGAATGCCGCCCTGCACATGGCC
>JBFKCU010000420.1:0-2817 GCA_041620115.1 Burkholderiales bacterium
CTTCGTGCTGATCCATCCCGGCCTGAATGGCGCCGATGCAGATCATTGGCAGACCCACTGGGAACAGGCCTTCCCCGATTTCGTGCGCGTCGCGCAGGTGGACTGGGACCATCCGGTCTATGACGTAGGGGCCGCGAAGCTCGGCGTGTGGCCCGCAAGCCTGGTGTTCTTCGGCCAGTTCCTCGCGACGCTGCGCACCTGACCTTGAACCAGCGCGCAGGAACAGGGACCCGGTGCAGCCGTTGCACCGGCTCCAAACGCATGCAACAGGCATAATAAATATCAATAAAAACAACTACTTACAATCATCTCTCTGCGCTCATGCAACGACGTCAACCCGTTTCCTGACGGGTGCCGGTATAGTTCGGAGGCCGCGAGAAAAAGAGCCCGGCGCCCCGATTGGTTCCCGCTGCGATCTGCGGGCGGAGCGCTGCCAAAGCCGCCGCAACCCGGCCGATCAGCGGCCTTGAACAATCGCCACATCCATGTGGTAAGGGTAATGGGGAGGAAGACATGAAAACGATCCTGGCCGCGCTGCTGCTCGCAGCGTCATTCAGCGTGTCCGCTGCAGAACGCTATCCGCAGCGCCCGGTGCGGATGATCCTGCCCAATCCGGCGGGCGGCGCGAATGACGTGATCGGACGCCTGGTCGCGCAGAAATTGGCCGAGCGGCTGGGCCAGCAGATCGTCATCGACAACCGCGGCGGCGCGGGTGGCGCCATCGGCGCCGAGCTCGCTGCCGACGCTGCGCCGGACGGCTACACGCTGCTGGCCGCGACATTCGCCACGCACACCACGATTCCGCACCTGCAGAAGAAGGTGCGTTACGACCCGCTGAAGAATTTTGCGCCGGTGGCGCTGTTTGCCGTGCAATACAGCATGCTCTCCGCGCATCCCGGGTTCGCGCCCGGCACCGTGAAGGAGTTGATCGCCTACGCCAAGGCGAAGCCCGGCGCGATCAACTACGGCAGCGCCGGCCCCGGATCAACGAGTCATTTCACCGGGCTGATGTTTGCCAAACTGGCCGGCATTCAGGTGACGATCGTGCCCTACAAGGGCGGGGCGCAAGCCATCAGCGCAATGCTTGCCGGTGAAGTGAATATCAATTTCGGCCCCATACCGGCCACGGCAGCCCAGATCCGCGCCGGCCGCCTGAAAGCGATCGCGGTCAGCGGCGAAGCGCGCAGCATAGCCATGCCTGATGTGCCGACGGTGGCCGAATCGGGGCTGCCCGGATTTTCGCAAAGCGCCTGGGTCGGGCTGGTGGCGCCCGCGCGCACGCCGCAGGACATACTCAAACAGCTGCATGCGCTGGCCAATGAAGCCCTGCAGACGGCAGAGCTGCGCCAGCAGATCGTTCGCGCCGGCGCGGAGCCCGCGCCGGTTTCCCGCGCAGAGTTCGAAAAATTCATGCGCAACGAGTATCAGCGCTACGGCGGGATCATCAAGGACCTCGGGCTGGGTCCGACCTGACGCCGGTCACGCAAACCGCAGACGCGGCTCAGGCCGCGAAACGGTGGTGATTGTCCTGCGCGACGATGATCAACGCGCCGTGCGGGGCTGCGAGGGTGTGCCGCATGCCCGGCGGCACGTGCAGCATGCAGCGCTCCGCGACGCTCAGCGATTCGCCTTCGAGTTCCGCCTGCAGCATGCCGCTGACGACAAACGTGAGCTGTTCATTGTCGTGCGCATGCGCCGGCACGGTCGCGCCCGGCGCCATGCGCAACACGGCGACGTGCAGTTTTTCGCCGCTCAGCAGTTTGCCCTGCACGCCCGCGGGCACCGGCAATGCTGAACCCGCGATGACCGTCACGCTGGCCGGGCCGGCCCGGACGGGCGCTTCAGCCGCCATGTCATACACGTATTGCCTGCCGGGGCCCGGATTGCGCGCGGCCTCGGCCATCATTTCCGCGGTACTCTGCCTGGGCTCGGCGGCACGCGTGCCGAATCCGGGCAGGTAATTCGGTCCGTTGTATTTGCCGTCGACCGGCGGCCCCACGATGCCGTGGCGCGTATCCTTGATCGCCAGAAACACCAGGTCTTCTTCCGGACAGGCAAGGCCGGTATGCACCGCCATGCCCGGCGTATGCAGGATGTTGCCCGGCGGCGCAAACACGCGGTCGCCCTCGATGTCGCCGGTCATCGTGCCCTGCAGGATGTAGTTGAACTGTTCGTTGGGGTGGGTGTGCGGCCGGGCGCCGGTGCCTTGGGACTGGCGACCCAGCGTGCAAATGATGGATTTCCCGGAAAGTACCGCGCCTACCGTGGATGATTTGCCCGAAGCCAGATTGGGGCCGGAGAGCAGGCGCTTCGCCGCGACGTTGAGGCTGGTCGGATTGTCGGGGACCCGTTCCAGCAGGGCAAAATCGTAGACGTGTTGCACGTTCACCGCGTCGGTGTTTGCCGGCATGTCAGCCCCCCTCCCCGTTAGAAAATGAATATAGCAGAGGAATAAATGGGGTCAGTGTAAATTTAAAAAGTTGCACTGACCCTGATTACTCCTACCTCGTGCTGCTTCGTGTTAGCTCGGAACCGCTGTCCGTGTGAATGCGCCGAGGCTGAAACCGATCTCGGGTTCAGCGCGCATGCCAGTACGCGATTTTTTTCCTGAACTGCTGCTTCGGGATCATGCCGTACACCATCTTGATGTTGTTGACGGCTTCCCCGACCCGGAAATCGACACTCAGACTGGCCAGCGCATAGGCATCCGCTGCTGACAACCCGGCGCGTTCCTGCAGGAAGTTCACGGTTTCCTGCACCGCCTGCTCGAGCGCCGTATCGAGATCCGCATCCATCCCCATCAGGAAATAATGCGTC
>JBFKCU010000421.1:0-2787 GCA_041620115.1 Burkholderiales bacterium
GCGCAGCATTATGCGCCGAAAAGCCCATGCATCAAGCGTGCGGGGCGCGTCGCCACCTGACGACATTCAGCCGGACCAACGGCTGACATTGCAATGATGTGGATTTTTTCCTTATGCAGCGGCGCCGCTGTTGCTAGATTGGTGACCATACAAAAGCAATAAATCGCATCACAGGGGTTCGTTAACCGTCCACATGGAGGACGCAAAATGAACACCACACGCACCGCACCGGTAATTCTGGCAATTCTGTCCCTGATCTCCCTGAACGCACTGGCCGCGAAGCCCGCGCCATGGTATTTATGGAAAAACGCTGTGGATGGCAGTACGCACTGCGCACAAGCATCACCCGGCACAGGCTGGGGGCATGATCATGGCCCGTTCAGCGATGCCCATTGCCGGACCGCGCTAAGCCGCGGCGACGCGTCATCCGCAACGGGTCGAACCAACAAAATGCTGGAACTGATGACCATCATTGTTGCCGCGAGATCAGCTCGATGAGATGCCCTGACGCCGCGCGGCAAACTGCGCCCGGCGCGTGCGCAATCATCGTCGGTTGCGCGCTGCTGCTCTGCAGCGTGGGCACGGCCCACGCCAGCGGACAGCCATCGACCGCGCGGAAACCCGCAACCAAAACGCCCGCGCAAACCGCGGCCACCTTGACTGCGGAGGCCGCCCGGCTGGCACGTGCATTGGGCGCTGCGCAGGACCGCGCCGTCGCCAATTACCGGCGCCACCGCGAGCGTAAAGCCGCCGCCGCCAGACAGGCTGAAACACGTGCCGCCGCCGACAAGGCGGCGGCCGCGAAAAAATCACAGCTTGAAGCCCGGGCGCTCGCCCGGGCGCAGGACCGCGTGGTGGCTTACTACAAGGGTATCCCGTTTGAAAAAGTTGCGCGCCGGGTTGAAATCCTCACCTGTTTCACCGGCGTCCAGGACCGGCACGCGCGCATCGGCGTGCAACTGGTCAACGGCAAGGTCAACCACTTTTCGTTCTACAGCAAGGCCAAGCCCCGCACCTGCTCGATCGATGCCGGCCGCGACACTGCCTTCAACCGTTGGGAGGATATTGGCGCGGCCGCCAAAGTCACGCTGGCGGAAGACAAAGGCGAGTTGCTGATCAACCCCAGGGACCGGGGCTTCCACTTCCTTTTCCGCGGCATTGATCGCATGCGCTACTGCGGCATGGACGGCATCATCAACGGCAGCCTCACCGTAACGCGCGGCAAGAGCCAGTGCGACGTGCAGGGTCTGATGGACGGGCATCAGAGCTGAGCGGCACGGTTCGGCTCTCTGCGCCCTCCCCGGCCCGCAGAAAAGAGTAGGATGCCGTTTCCTGTCGCAACGGCGAAACCAGAAAATCCGTGCTGCAGGCCTGCTACCGGAGGAATCATGCACGCACTGCGTCCACCTGCAAAACTGATCATCGCTTCGGCATGCTGCACGAAACAGCCGGTACACCCGTTGCGGCACTAATCGACACCATGCGTACCGAACTCGTCACCATCCCCACGGACACCGTCCCGCTCGACGGATTGCTGTACGAACCTGAAAGCGGCAGCGACGGGCACGCGGCGGTTTATTTTCACGGCAACACCATGAACTTCTATACCGGGGCCGCCAGGTTTCTCGCCCCCGCGCTGGTGGCCATGGGTTACAGCTTTCTCGCCTTCAACCGGCGCGGCCATGACGTGCTGACCACCCGGTTGAGCCGCGCGCCCGAAGGCGGGGCATTTCAGACCACCGCCGAAGCGCTCGCGGACAACCGCTATGCCGCGCAGTGGCTGGCAACGCGCGGATACGCCGCGCCGGTCGTCGTCGGCCACAGCAACGGCGGCATGCTCGGCGTGCAGCACGTGGTTGACCATCCGCATACGCCCGCACTGATCCTGCTGTCGGCGGGACGGGGCGGTCCGCGCAGCACCTCGGGCGGCCCGGAAAATCTGCTGGCACAGGACCGTCACGCGGAATTCGAAGCCAAAGCACGCGCGCTGATCAGCGCAGGCCGGGGACGCGAGCTGATGCTGGTGCCCGGCTGGTGGTATGCCATCAGCGCCGAGAGCTTCCTCGACCGCAATGTCAGTGTGCCTGACACCGTGCCCCTGGCGGCAAAAGTGCGCTGCCCGGTGCTCGCCATCCGCGGCAGCATGGAAGACCGCGACCGTTATCCGGCCGAAGAATTTCAGGCCAACTGCGGCGGATCATGCCGCGTGGAAATCATTGCGGATTGCGACCATTTTTACGGCGGCCGCGAGGCCGAGGTCGCGCGCGTGGTCACCGAGTGGCTCGCGCGGGCCGTACCGCTGATATGATGAAAAGAGAATAAGCCAACCATAACAAGGGAGAGGGTCATGCATACACGATCGCATTGGACGTTGACGGCCGCGGCGCTGGCGGTGCTGCTGAGCACGGCAGCACAGGCCGCAGAAAACGTCTACCCGACCCGCCCGGTGCGCATCATCGTGCCCTATCCGCCCGGAGGCACCACCGATCCGACGGCACGCGCCTTCGGCACCTGGTTCTCCGAGAAATTCGGCACCACGATGGTCATCGACAATCGTCCGGGCGCGGGTTCCACGCTGGGCCACGGTCTTGCAGCAAAAGCCACGCCCGATGGTTATACGCTGGTACTCGGCACTTCCGGTGGACTGGTCGTCAGCGCGGCATTCGGCACCAAGCTCTCCTATGATCCGGTCAAGGATTTCACGCCCATCGGGATCGGCGTGTACGTGCCTTTCCTGATCGTGGTGCATCCCTCCGTGCCCGCAAAGAACGTAAAGGAACTGATCGA
>JBFKCU010000422.1:0-2785 GCA_041620115.1 Burkholderiales bacterium
GCAAGGGGCGCAAGGCGGGTCTGCAGGCCGCGCGCGATGCGTTCTACAAGGGTGACATTGCGCAGGCCGTCACGAAGTGGATCACGCAGCAGGGTGGCCTGATGCGTTACGAGGATTTTGCTGATTTCAAAGTCAATTTCGAGCCGACGGTCAAGTCGCGCTTCGGCGGCATCGAAGTGCACGCCTGCGGTCCGTGGTCGCAGGGTCCGGCGCTGCCGATGGCGCTGAACATCCTGAAGGGTTATGACCTGAAGGCGCTGGGACACAACACGCCGCAGTACATACACGTGGTGACCGAAGCCCTGAAACTGGCGTTTGCCGATCGCCATCATCATTTCGGCGATCCGAAATTCGTCAAGGTGCCTTTGACGGGGTTGTTGTCGGAAAAGTATGCAGGCTGGCGACGTTCGCTGATCAGTGATGATCGGGCATGGGCGGAGATGCCGCCCGCGGGGGATCCGAAGTCGCTCTCAACCATTGCCAACCGTTGCATGCCGGCACCGCAGCCCGACGAGGCGCCGGGGCCTGGCGATACCTCGTATCTGTGCGTGATCGACCGGCACGGCAACGCGTTCTCGGCCACGCCTTCCGACGGGTCCGACAAAACGCCGATCATTCCGGGTGTCGGCATTCTGTGTTCGGGGCGCGGCACGCAGTCGTGGGCCGATCCGTCGCATCCGTCGTCGGTGGCGCCGGGCAAGCGGCCGCGGCTGACGCCGAATCCGGCGCTGGCGCTGAAAAACGGCAAGGCGTACATGCCGTTCGGCACGCCGGGCGGCGACGTTCAGATCCAGGCGATGATCCAGGTGTTTCTGAATGTCAACGTGTTCGGCATGTCGGTGCAGGATGCCGTGGAGGCGCCGCGTTTTGCCAATTACAGCTATCCGGGATCGTTTGAACCACACCCGTATTTCCCCGGCCGGCTGTATCTGGAATCACGCATTCCGCGGGAAACCGGGGACGCGCTGGCGGCGATGGGCCACAAGCTCTACTGGTGGGATGACATGACCTGGCTGGCCGGTTCGGTATGCACCATCGTCAATGACCATCAGCGCGGTGTGCTGCATGGCGGTGCAGATCCGCGTCGTCCCGCTTACGTGTTGGGCTGGTAGCGAAGGCGCAGCAGCACCGCGCCGTGCATTGCTGCGGCATTGGCACGCTTGGTGCTTCGGCATCATGGCGCACGCCGTGAAAATAAAGGGAAAGAGGGAAAAATTATGATGAGAACCTTATTCTGTAGTTTGGCAACCGCTTCGGTGTTTGCCTTGACTCCGTGTGTGGCCGCCGCGGCAGCCGGTTATCCGGATCGCCCCGTTCGGCTCATCGTCGGATTTCCGCCGGGCGGGGCCGCCGATACGCTCGGCCGTATCGCGGCGCAGCAGTTGACCGACCGCCTCGGGGAGCAGGTGGTGGTCGATAATCGTGGCGGCGCCGGCGGGCTCATCGCCACGGAAATTGCCGCCAAGGCGGGGGCTGACGGATATACGCTGCTGTTTTCGTCGATCCCGCACGTCATCAATCCGCATTTGCGCAAGGTGTCCTATGACGCGATCAGGGATTTCATCCCGGTGGTGCAGTTCGTCGCCGTGCCGCTGATGATGGCCGCAGCACCATCGTTCCCGGCAAATTCGGTGCGCGAGCTGATTGATTACGCCAAAGCGAATCCAGGCAAGGTCGATTACGGTTCTGCGGGCAGCGGTTCGTCGAGTCATCTGGCAGTCGAGTTGCTGAAGTCCATGGCGGGAATTCGCTTGGAACACATCCCCTACAAGGGAACGGGCCCCTTGGTTACCGACATGCTGGGCGGCCGTATCGGTCTGACCATCGCCAGTGCGGTTCCGCTGTCGCCGCAGGTCAAGTCGGGCAAACTGCGCGGGCTGGCGGTGACCGGCCCGAAACGGTCAGCCGCGTTTCCGGGGTTGCCGGCCATTGCCGAAACCGTTCCTGGTTACGAGGTCGTCAACTGGTTCGGGATTTTTGCGCCAGCCGGATCACCGGCGGCCGCGCTCAGCCGCATCAACAAGGAGCTGAATGCGGCATTGGATGCGCCCGATCTGGTGAAATTGCTCAATGCGCGTGGCGCGGACGCCGCTGGCGGATCGAGTGCGGATTTTCTGCGCGTGGTGAAAGCCGATTTCTCGAAGTGGGGCAAAGTTGTCAAAGAGTCCGGTGCCCGTGTTGACTAACAGCGAGCGCGGAATTGTGAGCCTTCCTTGAGCGCCACCGCAGTGGTGCCCGATCCACGCAATCATGCGCTTGTTTCCGGTCCGCTGATTGCGGCGGCGGGCATCGAGGCGGCGGAACCGCTGCGCGCCGCATTGCATACGGCCCTGGTGGCGGGTGACGACGCGGTGATCAGGGCTGCGATGAGAACTGCAGCGCCGGCGACTGCGCGCCGCGTCGCCCGGACGCTCGCCACAATGATCGATACCGGGGGTGACGGCGTTGCGCTGCGTCTGTTTGCAATTCCCCTTGTGATCGTCGCCGGCGCGCGGTCGCAGGCCGTGTTACCCGGCGCGTTGCCGGAGGTCGACCGGATTGCCGGTCTGCTGGAGCAGCATGGTGCAGTGGGCGTCACGCGCAACTTCGGACTGGGCAATGCGCTCGTTGGCGCGCCAACGCTGGAAACCCTGTCGCCATCGGCATTGTGGCGGGCGGCAGCGGATCCCGCCGGGTCCGGCGTGGCCGATCAACTGCCGCCGGAACCGATCGCGGTCGCACCCGGCCGCGAGCAGGTGCATTTGCGCTTTCTGGTCGGTGCGGGTGTTACACCGCAGCACCTGCC
>JBFKCU010000423.1:0-2752 GCA_041620115.1 Burkholderiales bacterium
ACATTCCTCGAGATCGTAGGCTGCATTCATGTCCAGCATCAGCAGCACGTCCTTGCCGATGGCCGCGCGCGTCATTTTGATGCGCTCCACTTCCTTCTCAATGCTGAGCCCCGCGGTTTTCAGCTTGACCGCGCGGTAACCGTTCCTGACGAACGTAGCCAGTTCATCGGCGCAGGCCTTTAACGGCGCATCGAGTTCGTAATAGCCGCCGGTGGCATAGGTAAACAACGGCTTACCGTCGCCACCGAGCAACTGCCATACAGGTCGCTCCATCGCCTTGCCCTTGATGTCCCACAAGGCGATGTCGATACCGCCGATCGCCGCCATGATCTGCGGCCGGTCTCCGCGCGACATCGGCTGCGGCAGCCCGTCACGCCCGCCCATGCCCGTCGCCCGCGGCGACGTCAGCGAAAACAGCTTCTCCCACACGGCGACATGCGCCAGCGCGTCCATGCCGCGCGCCACCTCACCCAGCGTCTCCACGTATTTGCAGATGTCCTTCAGCGGCGAACCATGGATCTGGCCGATGCCGGTCAACCCGTCATCGGTCTTGATTTCCACCAGCACCACACTGGAGCTGTGCAACTCCTCATGCGCCGTCCACAGCGTGTGTTTGAGTTTGGCGGAAACCGCGTGGGCTTTGACTGAGGCGATGCGGGTCACAGGAGAATCCTTAAAAAATCAATAAAATCAATAATTTAAAAACGATACCACTCTATCATCACCACTACGCCATCGCCTACCCCCTAACCCCCCCTTGTGAGCCGCCGGGCCGCCCTCCGGCAAAGTTCAGCTACGCCGCCAGGTCGTCCCGGCAGCACTATCCTCCAACACCACCCCCGCCGCCTTCAACTCATCCCGTATCCGATCCGCCTCGGCAAACTGCTTGCCCTTCTTCGCTGCAGCCCGCGCAACAATCGCCGCATCAATACGCTCCGGCGTCCAGCCATCCTCTGCAGGCCCCGCCTGCAAAAATGCTTCCGGCTCCCGCTGCAACAAGCCCAGCAAGCCCGCCAGCGCCTTCAGCAACCCCGCGTCCGCCGCAGACTGCGACTTGTTCAATTCATTCGCCAGATCAAACAACACCGCCACCGCTTCCGGCGTGTTGAAATCATCATCCATCGCCATCTTGAAACGCGCCGCGTAGGCATTGTTCCAGTCGATGTCACCCGCGGCAGCCGACACCCCTTTCAGCGCGGTGTAAAGCCGGGTCAATGCCTGCCTGGCATCGTCGAGATGCGCATCGGAATAATTCAGCGGACTGCGGTACTGGGCGCGGATAATGAAAAAGCGCACCACCTCGGCGTCATACTTCTTGAGGATCTCGCGCACGGTGAAAAAATTGCCCAGCGACTTCGACATTTTCTCGTTGTCGACGCGGACGAAACCGTTGTGCATCCAGTAGTTGACGAAGGTGCCGCCGTGCGCACCTTCCGACTGGGCGATTTCATTTTCGTGGTGCGGAAACTGCAGATCCTGTCCGCCGCCGTGGATGTCGAAATGATCGCCCAGGCACTGCGTCGACATGGCCGAGCACTCGATGTGCCAGCCCGGTCGGCCCGCACCCCAGGGGGAATCCCAGTATGGTTCGCCCGCCTTGGCCAGTTTCCACAGCACGAAATCCAGCGGATCGTCCTTGCCTTCCTCGACGCCAACCCGCGCACCGGCCTGCAATTCGTCGAGCTTCTTGCCGGACAGCTTGCCGTAGTCCGCGAACTTGCTGACGTCGTAACAGACGTCGCCATTGCCCGCGACGTAGGCGTAGCCATTTTCGAACAGTGCCTGGATCATCTGGATAATGGCGTCCATGTAGGCCGTTGCCCGTGGCTCGATATCCGGCGGGATCACACCCAGCGCGGCGGAATCCTCGTTCATGGCCTCGATGAATCGCCCGGTCAGGTCCTCGAAGGACTCGCCGTTTTCGTTTGCGCGGGCAATGATCTTGTCATCGATGTCGGTGATGTTACGCACGTAGGTCACGTCATATCCGGTGTAACGCAGGTAACGGGTGATGCAGTCGAACACAACCAGCACCCGGGCATGCCCGAGATGGCAGAAATCGTAAACCGTCATACCGCAGACATACATCCGCACCTTGCCGGGTTCCAGCGGGCGAAATTCCTCTTTCCTGCGGGTCAGATTGTTGTGGATTTTCAGCATCTAATGGTTTTGGGAAAGGAATTTTGGCCGCGCATCTTAACGGAATCCGGATCCGGCCACAAAATGATTTTTTCCGGCCTCTGGGGTAAAGTCCCCGGGTAATCTTCATCCACGCGGGATTTGGACCGGACCGGCGACCATCGGGGACAGACAATGAAAGTTAAACTGAGCACATCATTCGGCGACATTACCATTGAGTTAGACCCGGACAAGGCACCCGCCACCGTCGAGAATTTCCTGAACTACGTCAGGAACGGGCACTATGAAGGTACGATCTTCCACCGGGTTATTGATGATTTCATGATCCAGGGCGGTGGTCTGGACAGCGATATGAAGACCCGTCCGACCGCTGATCCAATCAAAAACGAGGCCAATAACGGTCTCAGCAACCTGGAGGGCACCATCGCCATGGTCCGCACCTCGGATCCGCACTCGGCCAGTGCGCAGTTTTTCATCAATACTTCCGACAATGCCTTTCTGGATTTTCGCAAGGAAACGACCGATGGCTGGGGTTACTGCGTATTCGGCAGCGTTTGCGACGGCATGGACGTGGTCAGCAGGATCGAGGCCGTGGACACCGCGAACCGGGGCG
>JBFKCU010000424.1:0-2749 GCA_041620115.1 Burkholderiales bacterium
ATGAACGCCGGCGGCAAGAAAGCCGTGCTTTGGGGCACCGCCGTGGACAATCTTGCGTCGTGGAAAATGGTGACGCCGGATGCGCAGTGGATGCTGGTCGAGCGCCTGGATCACAGCCTTGGCAAGATCCACGACCTCAAGCTCGCCCGATTCCGCATCACGCGCTTTGCCAGCGACGGCAGGACGCCGGATGGCGCGCCCGAGATCCTTGAAATCCCCGGCGCAACCTTTCGCAAGCGCGGACTCGGCAAGGACGTGACCGACAAGGTGCTGGGCGGGCTGCCGGGCATACAAAAGGAAGGGTGTGACGGCATCATCACCCAGGCCACTTTCGTGCTCCACCGGATGCCGCCGGCGGTCCGCACCTTCTGCCTGGAGTTCTTCAGCGCAGTGCGCGAAGCCGTGCCCTCGATCGTCGAAATCAAGCGTTATCTTGACGGCAATCCGGATGCCATCCTCGCCGGACTCGAGCATCTCGACGAGCGTTACGTCAAGGCCGTCGGTTATGCCACCAAGTCGCGTCGCGCCGGCCGGCCGAGGATGGTCCTGGTCGGCGACATCGTCGGTGAAAATGAAGACGCCGTCGCAGCCGCCGCATCGCAGGTCGTGCGGCTGGCCAATGCCCGCGGCGCCGAAGGTTTCATTGCCGTGTCGGCGGAGGCGCGCAAGACATTCTGGCTCGATCGCGCGCGCACCGCGGCCATCGCCCGCCACACCAACGCTTTCAAGATCAACGAGGACGTCGTCATCCCGCTGGACCGGCTGGGCGATTACTCCGACGGCATCGAACGCATCAACATCGAATTTTCAATCCGCAACAAGCTGCGCATACTCGACGCCGTCAGCGCGTTTCTGGCCGGTGAGATCCCGCTGGTATTGCAGGATCCGGCGACATCACCCGCGGACGTCATCGGCGACCGGATTGAAAGGGCGCAGGCGTTGATCACCGGCGCGCGCGCGCGCTGGCAGTGGCTGCTCGACCAGCTCGACGCTCCGCTGGAAGGACTGTCTCTGCCGCAGGGCGTGGTGCCGGCGCTAGCCTTCTCGCGCCACGCCGGCGGCACATTGTTCCAGGTGCTGCAGGACCAGACCGTGCGCGTTTCATGGAAGGACGAGGTGCGCGCACACCTGGCCGACATCTTCAACGGCCGGCCTTTTGAGAAAGTCATGCCGGCTATCGACGCCGCGCACCGGCAGGCGCTGCGCGGCCGCGTCTTCGTTGCGCTGCACATGCACGCCGGCGACGGCAATGTGCACACCAACATCCCCGTCAACTCCGACCATTACGCAATGCTGCAGGAAGCGGCTGAAGCGGTGGCGCGCATCATGCAACTCGCGGAGTCCCTGGACGGCGTCATCTCCGGCGAACACGGCATCGGCATCACCAAACTCGAATTTCTGCCGGCCGAGCGCATCGCCGCATTCCGCGACTACAAACAGCGGGTTGATCCGCATGGCCGCTTCAACAAGGGCAAGCTGCTGCAAACCGGCGATATTGCCGCGGACCTGAGCAATGCCTACACGCCGAGCTTTTCGCTGCTCGGCGCGGAGAGCCTGATCCTCGAGCACTCGGATGTCGGCGCGATCGCAAACTCGGTCAAGGATTGCCTGCGCTGCGGCAAATGCAAGCCGGTTTGTGCAACCCACGTGCCGCGCGCGAACCTGCTCTACAGTCCGCGCAACAAGATTCTTGCCACCAGCCTGTTGATCGAGGCCTTTCTCTACGAGGAGCAGACGCGGCGCGGCATCTCGCTGGACCATTTCGACGAGTTCGGCGATGTCGCCGATCACTGCACCGTGTGCCACAAATGCGCGAATCCGTGTCCGGTAGACATCGACTTCGGCGACGTATCGATCGCCATGCGCAATTTCCTCCGGCAGCACGGCAAGCGCCGCTTTAATGCCGGCGCCTGGGCATCGATGCTGTTTCTCAACGCGACCGACCCGCGCACGATCAACATCGTCCGCAAGGTGATGATCGAGTGGGGTTACAAGGCGCAGCGCGTCGCACATCGCGCCGCCAAGACGCTGGGGCTGACCGGCACGCAGACGCGCCGGCCACCGGCCACCGTGGGCAAACCGCCCGTCCGCGCGCAGGTGATCCACTTCATCAACAAACCTATGCCCGGCAAGCTGCCGAAAAAAGCCTCGCGGGCACTGCTCGACATCGAGGATGCGCGCATCGTCCCGGTGATCCGCGACGCGGCCAAGGTAAACGAGGACTCCGACGCGGTGTTCTATTTTCCGGGCTGCGGCTCCGAGCGGCTTTTCAGCCAGGTCGGCCTGGCCACGCAGGCCATGTTGTTCGACCTCGGCGTGCAGACTGTGCTGCCGCCCGGTTACCTGTGCTGCGGATACCCGCAGACGGCGGCGGGCGAGGAGGCAAAAGGCCAGGCCATCACGACCGCCAACCGCGTGTTGTTCCACCGTGTTGCGCATACGCTCAACTACCTCGACATCAAGACCGTGATCGTGTCCTGCGGCACCTGCATGGACCAGTTGCAGAAATACGAATTCGAGAAGATCTTCCCGGGATGCCGGCTGCTCGACATTCATGAATACCTGCTTGAACGCGACGTCAGCCTCGCCGGCGTTACCGGCACCCGTTACATGTATCACGACCCGTGCCACACGCCGATGAAAACCCATGCACCGCTGAAGGTGGTCAATACGCTGATGGCCGCGCCGGTGACACTCAATGAGCGCTGCTGCGGGGAATCGGGCACACTGGCCGCCACCCGTCCCGACA
>JBFKCU010000425.1:0-2728 GCA_041620115.1 Burkholderiales bacterium
ACGTGTTGGTACGACCGGCAGCACGATGAAAGTCTACGATGCCGCGGGTATTGTCGCGGCGCGTGCCGAAGCGGACGTGATCCCGCTGCGGATCGAAGGCACGCTGTACTCGCGCTGGGCCGCGACCAGCGGACGCTGGCCGCGCTTCTGGTTTCCGCGGGTTACGCTCCAGGTGCAGCCTGCCGTGCAGTTTGCGGGCCATACCGCAGGCAAGGGTGCCCGCCGGCGCCAACTCGCGGAAGACCTGCTGCGCGTTTTACAGAAGGCGATGGTGGATGCTGCGCCCCGCCGCTCGCTGTTCGAGGCGCTGATCGACGCGGCCGGCCTGTTCGGCCGGCGCACGCGCATCATCGAGGATGTTCGCCGCCAGGTGCAGACCTATGGCGACCTGTTGAAGGGCAGCTTCGCGCTCGGCCGGTTGACCGCGAGGTTTACGGAGCGCGGCGAGCGCGTGGGTGTATTGCTGCCCAATATCGGCGCGACCGTCTGTCTGGTGTTTGGACTGTGCGCGCGCGGTCGCATTGCGGTAATGCTCAATTACTCCAGCGGTGTGGAGGCCTTGCGCGGTGCCTGCACCACTGCCGAGATCAAAACGATCATTACGTCACGCAGTTTTATCGAGGTCGCTCGTCTCGAGCCGCTGATCGCCGGTGCTGCTGACTGCCGCATCGTTTATCTCGAAGACCTGCGCGAGAGTCTGCGGCTGCCCGACAAGTTATGGATACTGTATGCGCTGCTGCGGCCGCGCCATGCCCTGCCGGCGCAGGATCCCGACGCGACCGCGGTGGTGTTGTTCACCTCGGGTTCGGAAGCGCGTCCCAAGGGCGTGGCACTCAGCCACCGCAGCATGCTTGCGGGCATGGTCCAGCTGCGTGCCGTGATCGATTACGGCCCCGACGACAAGTTCCTCAACGCACTGCCGATGTACCATATTTTCGGTCTGATCTCGTGCACGCTGATGCCGCTGCTGACGGGCACGCGGCTGTTTCTGTATACCAATCCGCTGCATTACAAAGTCATCCCGGAGTACGCCTACACCCGCGACTGCACGTACATTTTCGGCACCAGCACCTTCCTCGGCAATTACGCGCGCCAGGCGCATCCCTACGATTTCTACCGTACGCGTTTCGTCATTGCCGGCGGCGAAAAGATGCATCCGGATGTGACCCGGCTCTGGTTTTCCAAATTCGGCCTGCGTGTGCATGAGGGCTATGGGGCGACTGAATGCGGGCCCGCAATGTCGCTCAATACCCAGCTTGCGTTCCGCGCCGGCAGCGTCGGGCGCCTGCTGCCGGGCATCGAACATCGCATCGTCCCGGTACCCGGGATCGAGCAGGGCGGGGTGTTGCATGTGCGCGGCCCCAACCTGATGCAGGGATACCTGTTCCACGACGCGCCCGGCGTGATCCAGCCGCCACGCTCGGAAGTCGGCGATGGCTGGTACAACACCGGCGACGTGGTCAGCATCGATGACGACGGATTTATTACCGTCCACGGCCGCGTCAAGCGCTTTGCCAAGATCGCCGGTGAGATGGTGTCACTGGAGCGCGTCGAGCACATTGCTTATCAGGCCTCACCGGACTACAAACATGCCGCGGTGGCGGAGATGACCCACTCGGGCGAAAGCACCGTGTTGCTGACGACTGATCCCACGCTCGACCGGATCACACTGCAGCAGACGGCGCGCAAGATCAACGCGCAGGAGCTTGCCGTCGCCAGGCGCGTGGTCAAGGTCGATAACCTGCCGCTGCTCGGCTCCGGAAAAATCGACTACGTCACGCTCACGCAATGATCGATGTAGCAGTTCCCGGTGCGGCCGCAGGCAAACCGGTCGTCATCGCACAGTTCTCCGATCTTCATGTCATGGCGCCGGGCCGGCGCAACCGCCACGGCATCGATTGTGCGGCGGGTCTGCGCCGCTGCATCGACCATCTGGGCGCGCTCGATCTCCTGCCCGATGTGCTGGTGGCCAGCGGCGACCTGGTTGAGGACGGCAAGCCGGAGGAGTACCGGCGGCTGCAGGAAATGTTTGCTCGCCTGCCGGTGCCGCTGTGCCTGATGGCCGGCAACCACGACCGGCGCGCGCCGCTGCGGCAGGTGTTCCGCGAGCATGACTACCTCGGCGCCAGCGGGCGCATTCATTACCATCGCGACGTGCGCGGGCTGCGCCTGATCGCACTGGACAGCCTTGTCGAGGGCCAGTCAGGCGGGGACCTGGATGAGGCGCAGTTGCGGTGGCTCGATGCGCTGCTGGCGGAGGCACCGCAGCAGGCTGCACTGGTGTTCGTGCATCATCCGCCGGTGCCGACCGGATTTTCACGCATGGATTCGATCGCGATCAAGGCGGACAGTGCGCAGCAGCTCGGTGCGATCATCGCCAGGCATGCGCAGGTGCGGGCCGTCCTGTGCGGCCATGTGCACCGCAACGTGCAGGCGGCTTGGCAGGGCACGCTGGTGTCAGCCTGCCCGAGCACGGCATTCCAGGCGCGGCTGTGGCTGGGGCCGGGAAAATTCGAGGCGTCACATGATGAGCCGCCGTCGTACCAGCTGCACTACTGGGATGGCCGCCACCTGGCGACCCACACGGTCACGGTTTAGCTGCGCCGGTCAGCGCGGCTCGTCGGGCAGCGCCGGTATCGTGCGCAGATAGGCGATCATTGCCGCCAGATCCTCGGGCGTGAGGCGGCTGGTGGTGTTGGTGACCACGTCACCCATGGCTTTCGAGGTG
>JBFKCU010000426.1:0-2704 GCA_041620115.1 Burkholderiales bacterium
GATGCCGAGCAGGAAATAGAATACGTAGACCAGCAGCAGTCCGGTAAAAAACGTGGGGAGGCTCACGCCTGCGGTGACAATGAAGCGGCACACCTGGTCTATCCAGGTATCCTGGTGTACGGCAGCCAGCACGCCCATCGGGATGGCCACCGCCACCGACAACAACAATGCGAACAGCGTCAGTTCCAGTGAAGCCGGCAGGCGTTTCATCAGTTCGGTCGCCACCGGCTGGCCGGTGGAAATCGACTCGCCGAGATTGCCGCTGGCGAGATCTTTCAGATAGCCCGCAAACTGCACCGGCAGGCTTCGATCAAGGCCGAGCTTGGCGCGGATCTCCGCGATGGACTCGGGCGTCGCTGACGCGCCGGCAAAATAGGCTGCCGGATCACCGGGCAACGCACGCGTGAGCAGGAATGTCACCACCACGATCCCGAATACCGTCGGGACCGCCTGCAGCACGCGCGCGAAGATGATTGCCAGCTGCCCCATGGCGCCCGCTTACACCAGCTTGTACGAGCGTGCGTCGACCTGGCGGTGGAACCAGAACTCGTAACCTTCGAGTTTCGGCGCCATCGCCGATTCCAGCGTCGGCTGCCACAGCGGAATGCGCGGCACGTCGTCGAAAGCCTTCTGCAGCAGTTGCCTGATCTTGGGTTCGTATGCCGGGTCGGACTTCTCCATGTGCAGCGTTTCTTCAACCAGCTTTTTCACCGCGGCATCGTCGTAGTTCGATGCGTTGAAGAGGTTGCCCTTGATGTACGCCCAGTAGAAGTAATAATCAGGCGTGTTCAGCCAGCCGCCGAAGTTCTCCAGCAGGAACGGCAGTTTTTTCTCGACCAGCGCGACCGTACGCCAGTTGGCCCCCGGCACCTTGTCGAGCGTGACCTTGATGCCGATCTTGCCCAGGCTCTCCTGGATCAGCAGCGCTGCGGGTTCACCCCAGTCCGCCTCGCCGAGGTCGTAGGACAGCGGCACTTCAAAACCGTCCTTGTATTTGGTCTGCGCCAGCAGCGCCTTGGCTTTTGCCAGATCGGTGTTGTACGGAAACGGCTGCGGCCACGCCGCGGTGGCGGGCTTGGCCGACTTGCCCCCCCACATCGGCACGCCGCGCCCGTAGGCCGCCTGCTTGAAAATCTGCTCGTACGGAATTGCCCAGGCAACGGCCTGGCGCACCTTCTGGTCCTTGAACGGCTCGAAGTTGTAATTGAGACACGCAACATAAAGGCAGTTGTCGATCGGCGAGCCCGTGACCTTCACTTTCTTGTTGCCTGCGAGTTCCTGCGCATCCTTGTTGGGAATATGGAATGACAGGTGCGCGTCACCGCGTTCGATCAGCGCGCGGCGCGTGGCCTGCGCCGGGACTTCGCGGATGATCACACGTTGCGCGCCCGGCAGCTTGCCGCCGACCCACTTGTCATTGCGCACGTAAACCAGCTGCTGACCGGCATCCCAGCGCTCGACCTTGAACGCCCCGCTGCCGGCCGGCGTGCGGTGCAGATACTCCGCGGCCCAGGGATCAGCCGGCGTGGCCTTCGCCTTGGCAACCTTGGAGTTGATGATCACCGCCACCGGCACGCCGAGATTCGGCAATGACAGCTTGGACGGTTTCTTGAGGTCGATGCGGAAGGTCTTCGCGTCGACGGCGACGAACTGCGCGGGATCGACGAAACCGCCCGCGCCCATTTGCACTTTCGGGAATCCGCCCAGCGCCAGCGCGCGTTCAAATGACCATTTGACATCTTCCGCGGTGACCGGTGCGCCGTCCCAGAAGGTGGCATTGGGCTTGATCTTGAAGGTGATCGACTTGCGGTCAGGCGCAATGGTCCAGCTCTCGGCCAGTTCCGGCTCGACCTTGTCGTAGTCATATGCGAGAGAGCCGTCGGCGAGCTTTTTGACACCGAAGGTCACCAGCCGGTCGTAAACGTTGACCGCGACCTGGTAACTGGGCCGGTTGGTACCGGGGCGGTGAATGTCGAGGCTGTTGATGGTGTTGCCGATCAGCACGACGACGGTATCGTTGGCCGCGGCCCACGCGTTCGTTTTCAGGAATGGCAGCATTGACGCGCCTGCGGCCAGCGCTCCGGCGGATTTGAGTAATTGGCGACGGTTCATGTAAGGGTTCCTTTTCTGGTCGGCCCGCATCCCATGCGGTATACAAGCTGAAATGCAAGACATGTACCAGAGGCGTCCGAGGCGCAGCCGCAGGTGGTTTTCGTCTTTAGAAACAATTGACTGCGTCGAACCCGCAACCACAAATCAGCGGCATCACCGGCGCACCGCTTTGGGGCGCGCGTGGTGTATCACGTTGCATGACGGTGCATCATCCGATGCGTGCGGCAACAAAAAAGCCCGCAGGATGCGGGCTTTTCGGGGCACGGGTGTAACGCAGTTCAGTGCAGTTTCAGCCCTGCTTCCTTGGACAGCTTGCGCCACTTCTCGACTTCGGCCTTGATGTAGGTGGTGAAGGCCTCAGGCGCGGAACCCACCGGGGTCGAGCCATCCGCATTCAGACGCTTGACGACCTCGGGATCCTTCACCGCAGCGACAATACCGGCGTTGATCTTGTTGATGATCGGCTTGGGAATCTTCGCGCTGCCGATGATGCCGTACCACTGGTCGACTTCGTAGCCGGGCACGCCGGCTTCGATCACCGTCGGTATTTCGGGGATCGCCGGCGAGCGCTTCGAATCGGTCATCGCCAGCA
>JBFKCU010000427.1:0-2704 GCA_041620115.1 Burkholderiales bacterium
CGTCGTAACGTTCGCGGTCCGCAGTGCGCACCGCCTGTTCCAGGCGCGAAGCTTCCGCCATGCGCGTCAACACGGTATCGAGCCGCTGCAAGCCGCCTTCGGCGCGGTCGACATACACCGTGGCGTCCTGCGGCAGCTTTTTCATGCGCAGGTTGTCCAGTGACGAACGCACCACGGCCATGGGCGTGCGCAACTCATGCGCGAGCCGCCGCGCCAGGTCTTCGAGATAGGCGTTGTAATCGGCCAGCCGCGTCAGCGCCAGCGAAAAGCTGCGCGACAAATCACCGATTTCATCGCGGGCATCGCCGCCGCTGACCAGCGCGCGCACGTGACCGCGTGAATCGATTGCGCGCTCGGCCTCGTCGCGCAGCCGCCGCAGGCGGATGGAGATGCGCGTCGCAAACACCAGCAGCACTAGTGCCGCGGCGCCGAAGGCGATCAGCGTGACCGCGATCAGGCGTTCGATCGCGCGGTCACGGAAGGACACGGCCGCCGCGGTGCTTTCCTCGATGACGGTCGCGCCCACCACGGTTTCGCCGATCCACACCGGATGCGTCACGGTGACGATGGGCGCGCTGCCGCCCGGGCCCGGCCGGCGCTTGAGGCTGGGCGCGCCATCGAGCGCGCGTTCGACTTCGCGGCCACCGAAGACCACATCATTGGGAATGAACTCCTCCGCCGGCAGATCCGGCGCATCCAGCCAGCGTGCCAGCAGCGGGCGCAAGGCTGCCCTGACCAGACGCTCAACGATGCCGAAGGTGGTTTCATCCGCCGCCGGTGGTGTGCCGTCGGTGATGTCACCGGCAACGGCGATCAGTTGCAACCGGTTGTCGACGACCCAGATGCGCAGGCCAGTGCGGGCGATGGCGGTCACCAGCGCGCGCACTTCAGCGCGTGCCGCCTCGCCGTCGGGCGACTGCTCGCGCAGCGTCGCCAGCCGCGGCCGGTCGTGCAATGCGGCGGCGATCGCACGCGCCGCTGCCATCAGCTGGCGTTCCTGCTGTTCACGCAGCAGTTGTTCGGTGGCCTTGATGTAGGAGTAACCGGCCCAGGGTATGACCAGCAGCACCAGCGCGACCAGCACCAGCCTGCCGCGCAGCCCCAGCGGCGGCAGCGCCCCCTTCAACTGTCCGCTTTCCACCGGTAGCCCATGCCGTAGACCGTATCGATGCAGTCAAAATCCGCATCGATTGCGGCGAACTTGCGGCGCATGCGCTTGATGTGCGAGGTGATGGTGCTGTCGTCGACGACGATATGCGCTTCGGCCATCAACTGCTCGCGATTCTTTACATGGCCGGGGAAGCGGGCGAGAGCGTGCACCAGCCAGAATTCGGTCAGTGTCAGCTCGACCGGCTTGCCGTTCCAGGTGACCGCGAACCGTTTCAGGTCCATCACCAGCGCACCGCGCGTGAGCACGTCTTCGCTGACGGTTGCGGCACTGCCGAGCTCGGCGCGGCGGAACAGCGCGGCGATGCGCGCCAGCAGATGAGGCAGGCTGACGTTCTTGGTGACATAGTCATCGGCGCCCAGGCGCAGGCCGGAGACCATGTCGAACTCGTTGTCGCGCGCAGTCAGGAAAATGATCGGCAGCGTTGCCGACTGGCTGCGCAGCTCGCGGCACAGCTCGAAGCCGGCATCGGGTTCGCCGGCGAGGCCGATGTCGAGCAGCACCAGGTCCGGCAGCCGCGACTTGAATGCCGCCAGCGCCGCTTTGCGGTCGGCGTGCAGTTCCACGGCGTAACCGTGCGCGATCAGTGCATCAGCGTAGTTCGCGCCGATCGCAGGGTCGTCTTCAATGATGGCGATGCGGTGCGTCATGGCCGGTGTCGGTGTGCTGGAGTCTTGGTGCGCCGACTATACCGCAGCGCTGCGGGCGCGGCCCGTGCTGCCCGCGGTTTGCCACAATTCATCAGCGCTTTGCCATGACCCTGCCTGCGCGCCGCCACGGTTGATTGCTGAAATGTCATTGCCCGATCAGGGCACATTTCCAAGGAGAACACGAATGAATGCATCCCCTTATGCAACGGTGATTCGCACCGTGACGACCCGGCAGATTGTCCGGGAATTCTGCGGCTGGGTCGCGCGTGCAGTGCTGGCCGGCGTTTTGATCGGCCTGGCCTTTGGCGCGGTAGTGGCGCTGCTGGCTTACGCCGGTGCCTGAGCTTGACGATCAGGACGCTGCGGGCCGGTGGCTGGGGCATGCGCGAACAACGACCGCCTCCTCCCGGTAATCGCGACGTGGTGCCAGTCGAGTAGCACCGGTCCCCAGTTTCTGGCCCGCAGCGCCTTGAATCAAAACGCTGGCGTGTGATTCCGGCACGCATTGGAATGACTGAATAAATAATGAATAAAAACAACAGGATACATTCATGCTCCGTCGCCTGATCGCCATCGGTTTCATTTACCTCTGCACTGCCATCGCGTGGTGGGTGCTCGCGGGCATCACCAGCAGCCGCACCCACCAGGCCGACCAGAACCTGCGTAACCGCGTTGAGCAATTGTGGGGCGCGCCGCAGAGTCAGCAGCCGCCGACGGTGACGTTGGTGCGGCATGAGACTTCACCGGTCGAAACCGAGGTCAATGGTGTCAGGACGCGCAGGACCGTCACCAAACGCATCACCGAACCCGTTGCACTTGATTCGAGCGACGTGCGCGCCGCGCTGGCGCTCGAGCATCGGCAGAAGGGCCTGCTGTGGTACGCGAC
>JBFKCU010000428.1:0-2688 GCA_041620115.1 Burkholderiales bacterium
GGCCGCCATCCTCAGGGGCCGCCGCCTCGCCTCGAACGTGCGCCTGTTCATCGCCCCGGGTTCGGAAACGACCAACCGCCGGCTTGCCGCAGAAGGCCTGCTGCAGGTTTTCATCGAGGCCGGCGCGGTGATGCTGCCGCCGGGCTGCGGCCCCTGCAACGATGCCGTCATCGGGCCGGTGCATGCGGGCGAAGTCTCGATTTCGACGGCGACGAACAACAATGCCGGCCGATTCGGCGCACGCGATGCGCAGTTGTATCTGGGCAGTCCGGCAACCGTCGCAGCATCCGCTGTTGCGGGCAAGATCGCCGATGCAAGGCGCCTGCAGTCATGAGTACGGAATTCCAGTGGCTGCTCAAGGGCCGCTGCTACCGGCTCGGGCACGACGTGCCGCACCCCGGCGGCGTGGTCCCCAACCGCATCATCGTCGGTCGGCACTTCGACCCCAAGGACATCATCCCGCACCTGTTCGAGGAAACCGATCCCGGTTTCCATACCCGCTGCAACCCCGGTGACATCATCGTCGCCGGGCGCAATTTCGGCATGGGACCGAAAATGAACGGCTATATCGCGATGCAGGCGCTGGGGCTGGGCCTGGTGTGCGAATCCATGCCCTTCCTCGCCTACCGCGCCGCCATCGGCTGCGGCCTGCGCACGATGACCGACTGCGTCAATGCCACTGAAATGTGCGACACCGGTGACGAACTCGAAGTCGATTTCCACAACGGATTTTTCATCAATCACACCCGCGACATCCGTCGCGAATATCCGCCGATTCCGGACGCGCTGCTTGAAATCGTGGAACTCGGCGGCAATACCGGATGGCTCAAACAATGGCACGCCGGCCGACTTACGGAGAACGCTTCATGACCCATGAACGCCATGAACACTTTGATTCCTACGGCCAGCCCATCGGCGCCCCGCTGCCCGACTGGACGCCGCCGCCCATCCCGCCGCGCGAAACGCTGGTCGGCCAGTATTGCCGCGTGGAGCCGTTGGACGGTGCGCGCCATGCGGCAGAGTTTCATGCCGCCAACGCCCTCGAACCCGATCTGCGCGGCTGGACCTATCTGACCTACGGCCCGTTTGCCGAATTGCAGGATTGCCGGCGCTGGGCGGACGATTGTGCACAGCGCAGCGATTACCTGTGTCACGCCATCATCGACGCATCCAGTGGCAGGGTTGGCGGCGTCGCCGCGTACATGCGCATGGATCCGGCCAACGGCAGCATCGAGGTCGGCGGCATCAAATACACGCCGTTGATCGCACAACAACCCGTTGCCACCGAGGCCATGTTCCTGCTGATGCAACGCGCATTCGGACTGGGCTATCGCCGCTATGAATGGAAATGCGACGCGCTGAACATGCCGTCGCGCGAAGCTGCGCTGCGGCTGGGCTTTTCCTTCGAGGACATTTTCAAGAACGCCGTGGTGCACAAGGGCCGCAACCGCGACACCGCCTGGTTCTCGATTACTGACAGCGAATGGCCGGCGCTGCGGCTCGCGTACGAGGAATGGCTGATGCCGGAGAACTTCGATGCCGAGGGCCAGCAGATCGTGCGCCTTTCGGGACTGACCGCGCCGCTGCTCAGGGCGGTGGATCTGGTAAACATACACTACTGATTTTGTTGCCTTTACCTGCGTCCCCTCGCTTGCGCCTCAGCGACGATGCGGCGCAATGCATCGGCATAGGGCACGCCGGGGAAACACACGTGGTTGCCCATCGCGTGCGGGTGCAGGTCCGGATTGGCATTGGCCTCGAGAAACACCAGTCGTCCGTCCGGCGTCAGCCGGTAATCAACCCGTCCGTAATCGCGCAGTCTGAGCGCGTGAAAAATCGCGCGGCTCGCTGTCTCGACATCACGCACCAGATTGCGTGACAGCTTCGCCATGCGCCAACGCACTCGCCAGCGGTTGCGATAGGCGCCGTCGTTCTTCAGTTTGTACGAGGCAAACTCGGGCGCGCCGCGCCCCTTTCGACCGATCACCAGTTCGATGCCGGGCAGCACGGTCGGCGCATTGCCGAGCAGCGCCACGTAGAGGTCCCGGCCTTCGATGAACTCCTCGCAGATCAGCGGCGCGGCCACGCGCCGGCGCAGCACGCGCACGCGCTGCGTGAGCTCACGCTCGTTTTTCACCAGAGAATTGACCCGCACTTCATCGGAACCGTCCCCGAACTGCGGCTTGACGATCAGCGGATAGGGCACACGCGGATTGCGAATTGGACCGCGCGGGGGAATGATGAAATGCCGCGGCACACCGACACCGAGATCGGCGACGATATGCTTTGAGAGCGCCTTGTCGCGCGCCAGGCGCAGGCCGCTGAGGCCGGTGCCCGTATAAGGCAGTTGCAGCAAGTCGAGCAATCCGGCAATCGCGGCGTCCTGGCTGCGGTCGCCATCCACGCATTCGGTCAGGTTGAAGACCAGCCCGGGTTTGAGCTGGCGTAGTTCGGTTATCGTCGGCTCGATGTCCGCGTCAAACGGTACCACTGTGACATGCAGCCGCTGCGCGCGCAGAGCCGCCAGCACATAGGCTTCGACACTGCTGCGTTCCGGCACAAAATGCCCGGACAGCCGGCGCTCGCCGGCTTCAGCGTCGACCAGCAACGCCACATCGCATGGCCGATCTGACGGCTTTTGATTGCGTTTTTTCTTGCTGTTCTTGCGCATCATGCCGCGATTCTACC
>JBFKCU010000429.1:0-2688 GCA_041620115.1 Burkholderiales bacterium
ACGAATCGCTGATCGCCGACATGGTTGATGCTGCTCCGGAACTGGCTGAGCACGCCGAGGTCGTCTGTTATCGCGCACTGCGCTGTGCCGGATTCGCGATGACGGCGTACAACCGCGCTTATTACACGGTGCCGGGCAGCTTGTGGGAACAGTTGCACCGACTGTATGCGTTTGCCGAAAGCGCGGATGTGACCGACACACCGGTCTCTGAAAGCGGCGGCCAGAGTACGGTCAATCTCGCCTATCTGCAGATCCTGCTGGCGCAACGCGCGAACCCGGATTCACTGTCACTGTTACAAATGAGCACCGTGGACCGAGCGCTGGCCCAGTGGGCCGGACTGGGCGCCCTGGCGAAGGCACCGGTAGTCGCCGACCGCGGCAAGGCACTTGCGGTCGATCTCGATTCCCCGCGCGGCGTGCAGCAGGTGGAACACCTGCAGGGCGGTAATCTGCGCTACCTCGATCTTGAGAAGCTCGGCGACCGCCTGCGCACTACGGCCGTCGCACTGAAAACGCAGAGCCCGGACAAACTCGGCCTCGGCCCGATACAGCGCGAACTCTGCGAGAGACTGATGCTCAGTCTGCATGCGCACTGGATCGCGCCGGGAAGTGCTCGCGAAGAAGAGCGCAAACCCATGGCGTTTAACGTACTGGTGTCGGCAACACTGGCCGCCATGCATTACAACGTCAGTGGCAAGCCCTTTGCCCCGCCGGATGCAGGACTGTCCTCCCGTGCCAGATTCGAAATGGCCGGGTTCCAGCGGGTCGACGGGCCCAGGGTCGGCGACGCCTCGGTGCGCAGCCGCACGCTCGAGACCTGGTCGGTCGTCAATCAGAGCGCCACGGGCATGCTCGGCATGTGCCACAAGCCCAGCGACAGCACCCGCCTCACGCACAACCAGCTGCTGGGCCTGGTAGCGCCCAACGGCAATACCTACGTCGGTTTTATCCAGCGTCTCAGCGTCGATTCCGAAGGCGTGATCACTCTTGGCTTTCGATTGCTTCGCGCAAAAATCCAGGCGGTCGCTGCGCGGGTCTCGAATATTGATACGCCTTATGACCGCGCACTGCTGCTCTCCGCCGGCACCGGTGAAGAGCCGCCGACAATTGTGGTGACACCCGGCACTTATGCCCCCAGCCGGGTGCTCGACATGCACGACGGCAAGCCGCACGCGATCCGGCTGACAGCCCTGGTTGACAGTGGCGCCAATTTCGAACGCGCAACATACACTGCCGCTTGAGCGGGCGGCACCGCGCTCAGGCGCTACCGTTGCGGATTTGTATTCGCCGGATTATGCAACTGCACGCGCACGATTCCGCGCGGCAGCGTTGCGGGCGGGTGCCGTTCTCGACACGCTGCCGCTCGATGCCCAGGGACCGCACGGCGAAGCCCTGGCCATAGACCTCGCCTGGCTGGGCACGCGCCGGCCACGACAGGTCGTGCTGCACGTCTCCGGCGTTCACGGCGTCGAGGCCTTTGCCGGCTCCGCGGCCCAATTGGCACTGCTCGCCGCACCGCCGCGGCTGCCTGCAGACGGCGCGCTGATTTTCGTTCACGTGCTCAATCCGTTCGGCATGGCGTGGCTGCGCCGAACCAACGAAACCAATGTCGATCTGAACCGGAATTTCCATCCGGAGAACGGCGTATGGACAGGGACACCGCCGCTGTACACACGCCTCGACGCGCTCCTCAACCCGTCCTCGCCGCCGGCCCGCGATGCGTTCACGTTGCGTCTCGGCATTGCCGGCCTGCGCCATGGCGTGCGTGCCGTGCGCCAGGCGATCGCACACGGACAACATCGTTTTCCACGCGGCCTGTTCTACGGCGGGCCCAGCCTGCAAGCCGGTCCCCGCCTGTTCATCGACTGGCTGCAGTCGCATTTGTCTGCCATTGAACAGGTCTTTGCCATCGATATGCATACGGGTCTGGGTCCGCACGCAGCGGACACGCTGATCGTCGAACCGGGCGTGGGAGAAGCGCCGCTGCCGGAGCTGAGCCGTGCGCTTCAGCGCCCGCTGGCCGGCAGCAGCACGGCGCCCGCAGCATATTCAGTACGGGGCAGCCTGGGCGCCGCCCTGCCGCGCCTGCTACCGGGTGTAAGAATCGAATTCGTGCTGCAGGAGATTGGGACCTGGTCGCCCTTGCGGGTATTGCACGCCCTGCGCGAAGAAAACCGCTGGCATCATTACGGTGGCAGCCACCCCGATCACCCGGCAAAACGCCGGCTGCTGGAAGCGCTGTGCCCCGCATCGCCCGCTTGGCGCGAAGCCGCGGCTTTGCTCGGTGCTGATCTGGTTTATCGCGCGGCCGCCTGGACTTTCCGGGAAAACCTGCGGTGAGCTGCGAGCTGTGCATCGGGCCCGCCGGCACCGTATTGTGGCAGGACACGCGCTGCCATGTGGTTCTGGTTGACGAGCCGGGTTACCCAGGATTCTGCCGCGTCATATGGAACGCGCATGTCAAGGAAATGAGCGACCTCGACGCGACAGATCGCGCGCATTGCATGAATGTCGTCTTCGCCGTAGAACGCGCACTGCGCAAACAGATGAATCCGGACAAGATCAACCTCGCCAGCCTGGGCAACTTGGTGGCGCATGTGCACTGGCACGTCATCCCGCGCTTCGCGGATGATCCGCATTTCCCGCAACCGATCTGGGGCGCGCGCCAGCGCGCAGTTCCGGCGGCAG
>JBFKCU010000430.1:0-2680 GCA_041620115.1 Burkholderiales bacterium
CACGCGCTGGATGATGTCTCGCGGCGTCGCTGCGGGCACGTAGAGTCCGCTCCATGTCGCGGTATCAAAGCCCGGTATGCCGGACTCGGCCACGGTCGGGAATTCCGGCGCCAGCGGCGAGCGCTTGGGGCTGGTGATGGCCATCGCGCGCAGCTTGCCGGCCTGGACGTGGGGAAAGACCACCGGAAAATTCGAGAACATATAGGGAATCTGCCCGCCCAGCAGGTCGGCGACACCCGGGTTCTCGCCCTTGTAAGGGACGTGCGTGACCCGCACCTTGAGCGACGAATTGAACAGTTCACCGGCCATATGCGGCGTCGAGCCGAATCCGCCCGATCCGTAGGAAAGGTTCTTGGCATTCGCTTTGACGAATGCCGAGAATTCGCGGAAGTTCTTCACCGGCAGTGACGGGTGTATCACCAGCAACTGCGGCGTCGAGCCGATGACCGCAACGGGCGCAAAATCCTTGTTCGGATCGTAATTGACTTTTTTGAAAATCAGTGGCGCGACCACAATGCTGGTCTGCGGTGATACCAGCAGGGTGTAGCCGTCAGGCGCTGCCTTGGCTGCGACCTCTGCACCGATCATGCCGCTGGCGCCGGGCCGGTTGTCGACGATGACCTGAATGTTCCACAGCCGGTTCAGTTCCTGTGAATACAGCCGGGCGGTGAGGTCAGTGGAGCCGCCGGGGGCGAAACCGACGACGATGCGCACGGGCTTTGACGGATAAGTCTGGGCATGCGCCGTGACAGCGGCCGATAACAAGGCTGCGACGAAGATCCGGATCGGGGTGCTCATGATTCCTCCTGATGGGGTGGTGCCGCGACGCTGAGTGCGCTCTGTTTTTTCTGGTGCGCGGGAATTATGGGGTATCGTCAGCAACGGTGTCCAGCCGGCGCATACGCCTTGCGTCGGGGATGGATCCGGAATAGGGATGAGCGGCATGCCACGACTCAAAACGCCCCCCGGCGCCTGTGACTGTCACATGCACTTTTTTGACAGCCGGTTTCCGCTGTCGCCAAATGCGCGCGGGCATGAGCCCGACGCGCCGGTTTCCGCGTACCGCGAAGTGCAGCGGCGGCTCGGTCTCGAGCGTGTGGTAGTCGTGCAGCCGACTGCCTATGGCCGCGATAATCGCTGCACGCTCGAGGCCATCGCGGCGCTCGGCGATTCAGCGCGCGGTGTTGCGGTGGTCGACAGCAGCGTCACCGACGCCGAACTGGAGAGCCTGCATCGCGGCGGCATCCGCGGCGTGCGTTTTCGCATGCTCGACCGGCCCGAACTGCCATGGGAAATGCTCGAAGCGATGGCGGCGCGTGTGGCCGCGTTAGGCTGGCACATTCAGTTCCAGATGGACGGCCGGTTGCTGCACGAACGTGAGGCTCTGCTCAAGCGCCTGCCGTGTCCCCTGGTCATTGAGCACATCGGCAAGTTTCTCGAACCGGTGCCGCCGGAACATCCGGGGTTTCAGGCGTTGCTGCGGATCGTGGATGCGGGGCGTTGCTGGGTCAAACTCTCCGGTGCTTATATGTTGTCCAGGCTGGGACCGCCGTATTACGCGGACGTGGGTGTACTGGCGAAAGCACTGGTCAGACGCGTGCCCGAACGACTCGTCTGGGCCAGCAACTGGCCGCATCCTCTGCCCAGCCGGACCCTGCCGCCGGATGACGAGGTGCTGCTCGACCTGCTGCTCGACTGGGTGCCCGACGCAGAAGTGCGCAACGACATCCTGGCAAAAAATCCCGCGCAGCTTTACGGTTTTTCAGGTGGATAAGCGCCGACGGCGAAGAAACACCCCGCCGCAGCGGGGTGTTTTCCTGTGGTCTGGGCCGACTGCGGTCAATCACAATACTGCGTGACCGGCACCGGATCCTTGTCGTCCCGACCTTCCCAGAACATCTGGTTTTCGTTCAGACCTTTCTTGACCAGATAGGTCTTCACGGCTTCGGCACGCTTCACGTCCAGGTCCTTGTGGCCGTCCTCGACCTCCAGACGGTCGGAATAGCCGGAGATGACGATGGCTCCGACATTGATGGGGCGTTTGTCACGCCGCGTACCCTGGTTGATGGTTTTGACCATTTTGTCCATATCGGCCATGCCGCCGGCCTTGAGTACCGCGCTGTTCGGATCAAAGGCGAGGTCGCCCTGTGCCATGCCCTTGAGTATTACGTTGTCACGACCTGCTTTCCCGCCCGGGTTCTTGGGGGGCTTGACTTTGAAACCGGATACTTCAACGGCCACACGGCGGTTCGGTTGCAGGCAACTGATCAACTCGGGGCTGGCCGCGCAGCCGGCAATCAGCACGGCCATGGCCGCGGCGCTCAGGCGCAGTATCTTCATCAGGGTTCTCCTCAATCGAATTTTTAGGACCTGCTGATGCAGAGCGAGCTGCATCGTGCTTCGATTTTAGGCTCCTGAGGCCCTAATGGCAATTATAAATGACGAAAACGGCCTTTTATGGCCACATGCAGGTGACATTTTCTGATACGGCAGCGCAGCAGCAGCGCCTAGGCCATGCCTTCGACGATGCGCAGATCACGCTCAACGGCGCCGTTGGCGAGTTCCTTCAGCGCCGCCTGATACGCCGGTGTTTCGTGCGCGGCCAGCGCCTGGGCCAGCGTGTCGAACTCGATGACCACCACGCGCTGCTGTAGGCCGGCTTCGTAAACCTTTGCCGCCA
>JBFKCU010000431.1:0-2668 GCA_041620115.1 Burkholderiales bacterium
GGAGGATATCGACACCTGTATCGCACACGGCTTGAGCATGGCGGTACGTGCGGTGGGCGACCTGACCGGCGCGGCACAAAAGGCGGCCTGAGGCCTGCCGATGCTCTGGTTCGGAAAACGCGCGACGCCAACGGCCGTCGCCGCTGTCGCAAGTGAAGTGGTGCCGGCGGATCTGCCGGTACCGCTGGACCCGGTCGTATTTCAGCGTCACTTCGATGCGCTGTTGGCCGGCATGGAACTGGACGGCGGCGCTGACAGTTACCTCTCCGCACTGGGGGCCAAGCGACAGGCAGTGGCGGAGGCGCGTGCACATTCCGCTGAGCGTACGCACGGACTGGATGCGATCGAATCCATGCTGGCGCTGGTGTTTACGGCGCGGCGCAAACTCTATCCGGCACTCGCGGCGATGGGTGATGAACCGGTCGGCGAGCTGATGGCGGGACTCTGGTTCGGCACGTTGTCACCGCACGAGCGGCTGCAGCAGTTTGTTGACGCGATGCCGGGTGCGGAGAGCGGCACGCGGCAGGGCGTGAAGGTGGCGGCGAAACTGCGCCGGGCAGCCTGGGATTTCGCCGCGGAAATGCTGCATTACGGCGAACCCGAGCGCTATCCGTTGATGTCGCGTTGGGTTTGGGACCAGGCGACGCAGAGCGGCGCCTTGCGTGAGTTTGTCCGCGGAGGCGACGCGATGCGCGAAGTCCCGTTTAGCAATGACCCTGCCGTGTTTGAGGGCGCACGCCGCTGGCTGGCGGAACAGCTTGCGGCACAGGGCATTTATCGAGATGAAGCCCTGTGGATCAACCTGGTGCTGGGGCAGGGCTATCTGGCGTATTTCCGCTCTATGACCGAAGGCAGCCTGGGCGCCGATTTCGGCCGCGGGGTGCCGCCACAGGAACAACTCAAACGGCTGCTGGGCATTGACGCCGAACCGGGCACCCGTCTGGATCGCGTCAAGAAACCGCAGGTATCTGCATCACAAGCAGGAACAAGCTAATGGCCATACATGAAAAATCGCTGGTCGCTCCCGGCGACCTGATGACCAAGGACAAGCTGGTGGTCGATGGTGTCGATGTATCGGGGCACTGGAACACCATGATGAAGCCGCGCTACGTCAGCGATTACGACCCGGACTTCTTCAAGACCATACAGTCCTATCCCGGCGGTGAGAACGTGCACCGCTGCTGGCAGTGCGGATCCTGCACGAATTCGTGCACGATGTACGCGATCAACACCGATTTCAATCCGCGTTACTGGATCTACCTGACGAATCTCGGCATGAAGGACGAGATTCTCAAGGACAAGGACATCATCTGGCAGTGCGTGTCGTGCAACAAATGCACCAACATCTGCCCCAAGGACGTGAAGCCGGAAGGGGTGATGAAGGCGTTGCAGCACTGGATGGAAGACGAAGGCCACGTGCAGAAATCAAGTTCCACGCATTTTGACGAGGAATTCACGCGCCAGTGCCTGGAACGCGGCCGCATCGAGGATACCGAGGTCATCCAGAACTTCTTCAAAAAAACCGGCGAGGACATCGTGCAGCTGATCAAGACCGGCTGGCTGGGCATCATGGTCGCACGCATGAACAAATGGCCGTTACTGCAGGAAGGCCGCATCGGCGCTTTCCTCGCACGCATGCCGATCGGCGGTCCGTTGCAAATGGGACTGGCGATGATTTTCAAGCCGCGTACCAAGTCATGGGGCCGCACCGGCGAGGTGTTGCGCCAGTATGTGGCGGAGCAGAAAGCCAAAGCAGGTACACATAAAGCGGGGACACATCAAGCATGAGCAAAGTTGCCTATTACCCGGGGTGCGCGCTGGAAGGTTCGGGCGGGCCCTATGACCGTTCCACGCGGGCGCTGGTCGATGCGCTGGATCTGGAAATGGAAACCCTAAAGGACTGGAACTGCTGCGGCGCAATGGAGGTAAAAAACATCCATCCCATGCTGCAGACTTACATGTCCGCGCGCAACATGGCGATAGCCGCCGAGAAAATGGGGCTCAATACCGTCATGGCGCCGTGTAACGGCTGTTATCACAACCTGAAAAAAGCCGAGTACGAGTGCGCAACCTCGACCGAAGCCATGCAGACGGTGCAGGACCTGGCTAAAAAAGCCGACGACCCTGTTTACAACGGTGATGTGCGCACGCTGCATCTGCTGGAGTGGCTGATGGAGGAACTCGGCCCCGAGGGCGTCAAGGCGCGCATACGCAAGAACCTCAACGGCCTGAAGATCGCCAATTACTACGGCTGCATGTACACGCGTCCGCGGCAGATTTTTCCGGAGAAGGATCAGGGCCCCGGCTCGGAATCGACCAACAAGCCGCATTTCATGGACGACCTGCTGCAGGCGGCCGGTGCCGAGAACGTCGATTTTCCCTTAAAAACAGCATGTTGTGGCGGCGCTCATACGCTGTCGGATTCGGATACGTCGACCCAGCTGGTGTTGAATCTGCTGCAGGCCGCTGAGGAATCCGGCGCCGAAGTCATCGCCACGGAATGCCCGACCTGCCACTCCGGGCTGGAGATGCACCAGGTGCGCGCCGAGACCCAGTTCGGCATCAAGACCAAAGTGAAAGTGGTTTATTTCACGCAGCTGCTCGGGCTTGCACTGGGCCTGTCGCCACGCAAGCTGGCGATCCATGAAAATGTCAGCGACTCGCTGGA
>JBFKCU010000432.1:0-2616 GCA_041620115.1 Burkholderiales bacterium
CATGAAGATCCTGGAGTTGCTGACCACACGGACGCGCTCATCCATATTCTGAAATCACAGGTCAACAGATCAGGCGGCATGGTCGTGAGAACCGCCAACGACACGAGAATTTACTACCCATCTTACGGATACCCCTGTCAAAAATGCAGATTACCCAGATCCAAGCGACCGTCGAACACATCAAGCCGCAGCGCGAAAGCGACGCTTACGCCGGCCAGGAAAGCCTGACCTTTCTGCGCTGCACAGTGACCACCGGCGACGGCCTTGCCGGTACCGGCGTTACCGGACGCTTTCTCGCCGCCGAGGTCGCGCACCTGCTCAACGGCGGCTTTGCCGCAACGCTGAACGGCGCCGATCCGCTGGATCATGAAGCTGTCACCGCGCAACTGGCGAAGAAGTTCAATCCACGCCAGTCCACCGGCGTGTACGTATCGGCGCTGTCGGCACTGGACCTGGCGTTGTGGGATATCAAGGGCAAGGCCGCGCAGCGGCCGGTCGCGCAATTGATCGGCGGTGCGCGTCGGACCGTGCCGGCGTATGCCACTGTCGGCCTGCCTGCCTTCAGCGAATCCGAACTCATCGCTGCGTGCAAAGACGCACTGGCCGCGGGATTCCAGGGCGCAAAAATGCTCGTCGGTGCCGGTGGACGCAGTATCAATGAAGATGCACAGCGCATCCGCGCTGTGCGCAAGGCAATCGGCACGGCACCGCTGATGCTCGACGCCAACTGCGCGTATACGGTCGCCGAAGCCAAACGGCTTGCCACGCTCGTCGCCGACTGCGACATCACGTTTTTCGAGGAACCGCTGCGCGGCAATGACATACCGTCGCTGGCCGAACTGCGCCGCGCGATTCCGATTCCGCTGGCGTCGGGGCAGATGATCCAGTCGGTGACGTGGTTTCGCGATGTGCTCGCCGCGGGCGCACTCGACATCCTTCAACCCAACGCCGCATTCTGCGGCGGACTCACTGCGATGCTGCGCATACTTGCACTCGCCGAAACGCACGGGGTGCCGGTCACCGGCGCCGGTGGCTTCGAGGCCGCCAATCTGCCGGCCATGGCGGGCCACGCACACGGCGGCATGCTCGAAGTGCATGGTGCACATGTCGCACTGCGCGCACGCTTTGCCACACATCCTGAGTTCAAGGACGGCCAGCTACACGTGCCCGACGCGCCCGGTCTGGGCTTTACGCTGAAAGACTGATGGTGATTGTTTCCGCAGCCCGGAATCTGGCCCTCGCGCGAATTGCGTTCATGTTAAGTTTCGCTTTTCCACAGCAGGCGAGACCATGAGCCAATCCGAGAATGGATCCGCGGCAGATCCGCGCCGCTTCAAGCTGATTCCGCTGGATCAACTGACGCCCGAGCAGCAGGCCCTGTCCGATGCGATCAAATCAGGTCCCCGCGCCAAGCTGAAAAGCTCGGGCGCATCGAAGCCGGGACCGCTGGGCGGGCCGTTCAATGTCTGGCTGCGCAGCCCGGGCATCGGCGACCTGGTGCAGAAACTCGGCGAGGAAATCCGCTTCCGCAGCTCGCTGGCGGGCAAGCTCAATGAGCTGGCCATCCTGATCACCGCGCGCCGCTGGACGTCACAGTACGAATGGGTGGCCCATCACAAGCTGGCGCTGGAAGGCGGACTCGATCCGGCGATTGCAGAGGCCATCGCGCAGGGACGGCGGCCGCAGCACATGGACGCGGATGAAACCATCGTCTACGACTTCTCCAACGAACTGCAGGACACACAGGCCGTCAGCGATGTCACTTATCAGCGAGCACTGGAGCGTTTCGGCGAGCGCGGCATCGTCGACCTGATCTCGGTCAACGGATTCTACGTGCTGGTATCGATGTGTCTGAACGTGGATCGCACGCCGGTGCCGGAGGGCACGCCGGTGCCCCTGCCCCCGCTCGGCCGCTAGGCACGACAGGCGCCGGACCAGCGGCAACGCCGATCTCGCGGTGGTTGTCAATGTTGACGTCTCTGCGATCACCGTTCAAATTACGGGCAGTGGGCATTCGCGTTTTGCGAAAGCACGCTTTAACGATCACTGTTAGGGACGCCGTATGACTTTTCTGGTTGAGGGACTGAGCAAACATCTGGAACCACAGACCGAGGTGCGACGTATAGGCACGTTCTCAACCATGGCCGAAGCCGTCACTGCAGCGCAAAAGACCATCGACGAGTTTCTGCACAAGAACCACCGGACAGAGATGGATGCAAAATTACTGTTTGCACGTTACCGGGACCATGGTGAACATCCGTTCATCTTCCGCGACGATGACAAGACCTTCAACGTGCCCGGATTCAACCATATTTACTACGCAATGACCCGCGCCAAAACGCTCTGCGGCAAGTAAGGACCACTCGCAGCATCATCTCACCGGGCCGGGCAGGCAGCCCTAACGCGGCTTCTTCGACGCCAGCAGCGTGCGTAGGTCCGCAAAAGGGCTATGCACAGCCGGCACCGGCGCGGCATCGCCTCCGACCCGGCCTGCCAGGTCCTTCAACTTGGAATGCTCGTGTTCGTGGCAATAGGTGCACAGCAGTTCCCAGTTGCTGCCGTCCGCGGGATTATCGTCATGGTTGCCGTTTTTATGATGGACTTCCAGCAGTTGCA
>JBFKCU010000433.1:0-2581 GCA_041620115.1 Burkholderiales bacterium
ATCTTCGGCGGTGCGCTGCTGCAATGGCCTGTGGGGCACGCGTCGGATCGCACCGACCGCCGCATCGTGTTGACGATTGTCTGTGCGGGTGCGGCCGGGCTGGCGATGCTCGCCTATGCGTTCAAATCGGTTTCGACATCGGCGCTGATCGTGTGCACGTTCTTCTACGGCGGTCTGGTGTTCTCGATTTACGGGCTCAGCGTTGCGCTGGTCAACGACCGCATCTCCCAGGACGAGGTGCTGGAGGCTTCGAGCAGCCTGCTGCTGGTGCACGGCATCGGCGCGGTACTCGGGCCGGTAGCGGCGGGTGCGATGATGGATCTGCAGGGACCGGGTGGCCTGCTCATATTTTTTGTGCTGGTGCTGGTGGCGATGTCCTTGTTTGCAGTGTGGCGCCTGCGCGTGGGCACTGCGCTGCCGGTGGACCAGCAGCAGGCCTATGTCACCATTGGTGCGAGTTCGCCGGTAATGCTCGAACTCGATCCGCGCTCCCCGGACGCGGACAAGCCGGCGTGAACCGTTGCGCACAATGGCTGGAGGCGAAATGGCAGGTCCAATGAAATTCAGGAAGATCGGCCTGATGACGCCCGGCGACATGGGTCAGGGCGTGGCAATGCAGATCCAGGCGTGCGGTTACACGGTGTGCACCGCGCTCGACGGTCGCAGCGAGCGCAGTCGCACGCTTGCGCGCGAGGCGGGATTGACTGATGTGGGGTCGATCGAGCGGCTGGTGACCGAATGCGAAGTCGTGCTGTCGATCATGGATCCGGGTGCGGCCCTGTCGTTTGCGCAGCAGACGGCCGCCGCTCTGCGCGCCAGCGGTCGCAACACGTTGATCGTTGATTGCAATGCCGTGGCGCCAACGACGGTGCAGGAGATCGCGCAGCGGATTGAAGCTGCGGGCGGGCGCTGCCTCGATGCCGGCATCATCGGGCCGCCGCCGCGCGGCAAGGCAAAGATCACGCTGTTCGTGTCCGGCCCGGGCGCTGTTGAACTTGCGCAGATCGCCGGCCCGCAGTTGCAGGTGACGGTAATGAGTGAGCGCATCGGTGATGCCAGTGCATTGAAAATGTGTTCGGGCGCGCTGACCAAGGGCACGCAGCTGTTGTGGCTCGAAGTGATGGTTGCGGCGCAGCGCCTCGGTGTGCAGGATTTTCTCGACCGCGAAGTGCGCGCAGGGGCGCGTGCGGAAATCCAGCGCTGGGTGCAGGGGCAGTTGCCCATCATGCCGCCCAAGGCCTATCGCTGGGTGCCGGAGATGCGCGAGGTGGCGAAGACGTTTGCGGCAGATGGCATCACGCCCCGGGTGTTCGAGGGCATGGCAGAGATTTGTGATTTCGTGGCCGGCACCGATCTCGGCCGGGAGACCCCGGAGCACGGCCGGGCGCAGGGGCGCAGCAGCAACGAGGTGGTGCAAGGGCTGGCCCGGCATGTTGCCGGGCGCAGCTAGTCGGTCGGTAACGGACTGATTCGATCAGTCGTGCGAGTTGCTGCTCTTCGGCGGCATTTGCGCCTTGGACTTGCGGCCGGGTGCCGCCGGCGGAATGTAGCCGGAGACGCGGCATAGTACGCCTTCGATTTCCTTGCCGTCCTTGTAGCGGATCGAACGGCACACCATGATTGCGCCCTTGGCGTGCAGATCGGTGACGCGTGAACGTACGGTGGCCAGCGAAAGACCAGTTGCCGCGGCGATGTCGGTATCGAGTTGCTCGCCGCTGTTGGCCAGAAATTCCATGATTTCTTGCATGTCAGATGCCTCTCATTGCGGGTCTGTAGTGACAGTGCCGGCAGGGGCATGCCGGCACGTCGGGGGGACCAGCATCATACAGGAAAGCGAAGTCCTTGACCAGAAAGGGGTTTTTGGCGAGCCTTGGCATTCTGCTCACCCTCGCTGTGTCAGCCGTCGGCCGACAAGGCTTGGAGGCCGCCGAAGACGATCGGTTTGAGGGGGCACGATCGGCAACGTGTTGAATATGATAAGGAAAGGCCTCTGCAGGTCTGCCCGCCGCGTCGCCGGTCTTGTCGCCGGGTTCAAACGCGTGCGGGTTCTGTCACCGGTGTGGCCGGCTCGTCAGGCAGCAGCATCACGATGGCGGCTTTGATCGCGGCGATGCCGGCGAGTATCCACAGTGAAGTCGAAAAACCCACGGTTTTCACCAGCGGGCCCAGCGCCCACACGGCGAGTGAGCTGAAGCCGAAAGCCACCGTCAGGCGCATGCCGGCGACGCGCGAGCGCAGCCGGTCATCGACGTAGCGCACGATCATTGCATCGGTGAAGGGGATGGCACCGAAGACAAAAATCATTACTGCCAGCAGTGCAATGAACAGCCCCCAGCTTTGTGAGTGTGCGGCCCAGATCAAGAGCGGGATCTGGATGATCGAAATCCACACCTGCAGCGGCTTGAAGGCGACGCGGTCGATCAGCCGGCCGACGACGATCTGTGCGAACGAGGCGATGGTGTAGATCACCGCCAACATGATGCCGATGGCGGCGGGGTCGTCGAGCACGCCGGTGAATCCGTCTGCGAGCAGATGCGCGTTGCCGTTGGTGGTGAAGTTGAACAGGATGGTGCTGACCGCG
>JBFKCU010000434.1:0-2581 GCA_041620115.1 Burkholderiales bacterium
ACGTCCGGCTCCTGTTTGCGCAGATTCGCGCGTCCTTGCTGGCCGCTGCAGAAGGCCGGGAGCCGCCACCGTTGCCCGAGGCACTGGAAAGGCGGCTGGAGGCAGCCGGCGGTGAGCTGCGTCTGCGCGGACTGCTGGCCGGCCTGGCGTTGTCGCAGATCATGGAGCGCGCGGCCCGGGATGCCGTGCGCGAACTCACGCCGCGATCTGCTCCGCGTAACGCTTTGTAAACGCCCGTGCTGACCCGCCTGCCGGCGGGTATCATCCCCGCCATTCGTCTGTTGGTGTCTTTGTCTACTTCAGCTGGGTAAACCTTGAACAAGAAACTGGTTCTGGCCTCGGGTCTGGCAGTCGTGCTGGGCGTCGCCGGCGCTGCTTACTGGCAGTTCGGCGGCACGCAGGCGCAGCAGACCTTCCGCCTCGCCAAGGTCGAGCGCGGCAATCTTGTTGCGGCGGTCTCCGCCACTGGCACGCTCAATCCGGTGGTCTCGGTGCAGGTCGGCTCGCAGGTTTCCGGGCAGATCAAGGAAATCTACGTCGATTACAACTCGGTGGTGAAAAAGGGCGATGTCATTGCCCGTATTGATCCCGAATCATTTGCGCTGCGGGTCAATCAGGCGATGGCCGATCTGGAGGCCGGTCGCGCCACCGCGATGACCCAGCGCGCCAACGTCGCTGCGCTGCAGGCAGAGGTGGCGCGTGCAGAGGTGGCGCTGGCCGAGGCCGAGCGCGACCTCAAGCGTAACCAGATGCTGGTTGATAAAGGCTTTGTGTCGCAATCCGTACTGGAGAAGTCGCAGTCGGCCGTGGCTACCGCGCGCGAGCAGGTCAAGACCGCGCAGGCACAGCGTGCCGTCGGCGAAGCGCAGGTCCGCAACGGCGAAGCCCTGGTCAAGCAGCGCGAGTCACAGCTGTCACAGGCGAAGGTTGACCTCGAGCGCACCACGATCCGTGCGCCGGTCGACGGCGTCGTCATTTCGCGCAGCGTAGATGCCGGCCAGACTGTGGCGGCCAGTCTGCAGGCGCCGATACTGTTCCTGATCGCACGCAATCTCACCGACATGCAGGTCGAGGCGTCGATCGATGAATCTGAAATCGGGCGCATCGCGGTCGGCCAGGATGCCACGTTCACCGTGGATTCATTCCCGGGGCGCACGTTCCGCGGCAAGATCACCCAGGTGCGCAAGGCCGCGCTCGTGGTGCAGAACGTCGTGACCTATGTCGCCATCATTTCCGCACCCAATCCGGATCTGACGCTGCTGCCCGGCATGACCACCAATGTGCGCATTACCGTGGCCAGCCGTGACGACGTGCTGCGGGTGCCCAATGCCGCCCTGCGTTACCGTCCGCCCGGTGCCGCAGCGGCGACCAAGGGCCAGAAGGGCGCGCAGGGTCAGCAGGTGGATGCGGAGAAAGACGCGGCACCCAGGGGCGTGTCCGGCGGTGCCGCCGTCCAGGGGCAGGCCACGCGCGAACGGTTGACCAAGGAGCTGGATCTGAACGCCGAACAGCAGGCCAAGCTGGAAGCCATACTTCGTGCATCCGGAGAAAAAATCGCGGCGATCAGTGCCGATGATCCGGCGCAGCGCAAGAAAGAGATCGGGCGGCTGCGTGCGCAGGCGCGGGTCGAGATTGCGGCGATCCTCAACGATGAACAGCGCTCGCGCTACCAGGCGATGGCGTCCACGGAACGCGGCGGCGGAACCACTCGCGGCACAGTGTGGGTGCCCGATGGTAACCGTGCTCCGAAATCGGTCCATCTGCGTCTCGGCATTACTGATGGTTCCTACACCGAAGTGCTGGGCAGTGAACTGAAAGAAGGCGATGAAGTCATCACGGGAAGCGGAGGCGCGGGCGGTACGCGCACCGAGACCAAGGGCAGCCCGCCGCGCTTCGGGTTCTAAAATAATGAATAAAAACAACAGGTTATATAATCAATTCCTGCTGGTCGTGTGACGCGCCGCATGGCTATCCCGCTGATCACGACCCGTGAACTGGTCAAGTCCTATGCGCTGGGCGGTTTTGTCGTGCAGGCCCTGCGCGGCGTGTCGCTGACCATCGAGGCCGGCGAGTTTGTCGCGGTCATGGGGCCCTCGGGTTCGGGCAAATCGACCTTCATGAATCTGCTGGGCTGTCTCGATACGCCAACCTCGGGCGAATACCTGCTGGCGGGTGAGCGCGTATCCGGTCTCGACGGCGACGCGCTGGCGTCGATCCGCAACCGCCGTATCGGTTTCGTGTTCCAGAGTTTTAATCTTTTGCCGCGCACCTCGGCGCTCGAAAACATAGCACTGCCATTGTTGTATTGCGGCGTTCCTGCTGACGAGCGCGACCGGCGCGCGGCCGATCGTCTCGCGGAAGTCGGGCTGGCCGATCGTGGACACCATCATCCCGCGCAGTTGTCGGGCGGGCAGCAGCAGCGCGTGGCTATCGCGCGCGCGCTGGTCAACAACCCGGTGCTGATCCTCGCCGATGAGCCCACCGGCGCGCTGGACACGCTGACCAGCTGCGAGGTCATGGCGCTGCTGCAGCAGTTGAATGCACGCGGCATGACGGTCGTGGTGGTGACCCATGAGCATGA
>JBFKCU010000435.1:0-2573 GCA_041620115.1 Burkholderiales bacterium
GCTTTCGTTCCTCAAACCCAACCGCAAATCGCGCGGCGACGAAGATCCGGCAGTGCTGCTGGTCGACGATGATGCGGATCACCTTTTCCTGATCAAACACCGCCTCAAAAAAGATGGCCATCAGGTGCTGACAGCGACCGGGGCAGGCGAAGCCATGGAAGTACTGGCCAGCCATCCGGTAAGCGTGGTCATATCGGATGCCCATATGCCGGAGATGTCCGGGGTCGAGTTCCTACAGCGCGTGAAATCGGTCTATCCTGACACGGTTCGCATCATGCTCAGCGGGCATTCCGACATCGACATTCTGCGCAAGGCCATCAATCTCGGCGAAGTACACCGTTTCTTTCTCAAGGACATGGACTACGAGGAACTGGGCAATGAAGTTCGCAAGGTATTGCAACGGAAAAAAGTAAATGCCTAGTTGATCGTGCCTGAGAGAAACCCGCCCGGCAGCGCGCTGCCGGAGCAGGATGAGCGGCGTAGCGGCTTTTTCCAAGATGTTCTGGTTTCCGGAGCCGTCGTACAGCCCGTCGAGGCACTGTCCATCACTCTCGCTGCGGCTCATAGACGCTCTCCGGGTGCGGAGAGCGCGCAGACGATAAGTCCGACGGTTACCTGACGATGACGGCCGCCAGCGGCAGCTCAGGCGCCGCCGCTGGCGCTGGCCGCGCTCTGCTGCAGCAGATTGAGCAGCGCCGCGGCCTTGTCGAAGGTCTCCTGGTATTCGGCGTCGCGCTGCGAATCGGCAACGATGCCGCCGCCGGCCCAGAAACGCACCGTGCCGTGTGAATACACCAGCGTGCGGATGGCAATATTGGTATCCATGTTGCCGTCGTAACCGACATAACCAATGGCGCCGCAATAAACGCCGCGCCGGTGCGACTCAAGTTCTTCGATGATCTGCATCGCGCGCACCTTGGGCGCACCGGTAATCGAGCCGCCGGGAAACGCGCCGCGCAGCAGGTCGATGGCGTCGCGGCCCGGCGCCAGCGTCCCGGTGACTGTGCTGACCAGGTGATGCACCGTGGCAAAACTCTCCACGTCAAACAATCGCGGCACCTTGACCGTGCCCAGCTGGCAGTTTTTTGACAGGTCGTTGCGCAGCAAGTCGACGATCATCAGGTTTTCCGCGCGGTCCTTCTCGCTGGCGAGCAGTTCCGCGATGCGTTCGGCATCCAGCCGGGCGTGCCCGGCGCGCGGTCGCGTGCCCTTGATCGGCTTGGTTTCGACCTGCCGGCCGCTGACGCGCAGGAAGCGCTCCGGCGACGCTGACAGAATCTGCGCGTAGGGCGTGGACAGGTAGGCCGCATGCGGCGCCGGATTGATCAGGCGCAAGCGCTGATACGCGAGCCAGGGATCACCCTGCGCCTGCGCGACAAAGCGCTGCGCCAGGTTGACCTGGTAGCAGTCGCCGGCACGGATGTAATCGAGCACATGGTTGAAGGCGTGACCGTAACCCAGCGGCGTGAAGTTCGAGGTCACCGGCGAAGTCACGCGGAACGGCGTGCGATTGCGTTCGGCGGGCGCCGCCGAAAACAACTGCACCAGCGCATCCCATTTGCGGTCGGTATCCGGATCGCGTCCCTGTCCCGCGAGCCAGGCGCGGCGCTCGGAATGATCGACGACCACCGCCCAGTCATAAATACCCACGGCCATGTCCGGTATGCGCTCGACGTCGCGCGCGCGCGCCGGCAGGCGCTCGATACGCCGCGCCAGGTCGTAGCCGAAATAACCGATGGCACCGCCGCTGAAGGGCAGATCGCCGGCACGCCCCGAAGGAAGTCCTCCTGGAGGGCTGCCTGTATCCATCGCAACATGCTGGCGCAGCAACTCGAAGGGATCGGCACGCGACAGTTCGATGCCGTCGGCGTGCACCTCCGTCAGCGCGCCGCGGGTCACCAGCCGGATGTACGGCTCCGCTGCAATGATGTCGTAGCGCGCCTGGCCGGGGTAATGCAGGCCGCTGTCGAGGAACACCGCCCACGGCCGGTCGGCCACGGCCTCGAACAGCCGCGCACTGTCGGCGTGATACGGCAACTCGGTCAGCAAAGGGATACGCATGCGCCCATTTTAATGCGCGCCCGCGGCAGCAGCACCGGCGGCCTCAGCGGCGCGCCGGCATGATTAAAAATATAAATTAAAACAATAACTTATAAAAACTTCGCGACTCAGGTTTCAGGCCCCGCATATTTCCCCGCGGTTTCCGGAAACAGGTTCTTGATGATCTTGAACTTGGTCACATCCACCGTGCCGTCCATGTGCAGATACATGGTTGCGTCGCGGTACAGCTTCTCGATGCCGAACTCGAGCATGGTGCCGTTGCCGCCGTGCAGTTCCACCGCATGCTTGCACACTTCGAGCACGGCTTCGGACGCGTAGAGTTTGACCATGTTGCACAGCACTTCGGCTTCCGCGTTGTTCTCATCGACCGCACGCGAGGCCTCGCGCAGCAGCCCGCGCACGGCACAGATCTTGGTCGCCATCTCCGCCAGCCGGATGGCGGTGGCCTGGTGCTTGATCAGGATTTTTCCGCCCTGCACGTATTCCTGCACATATTTGGCGGTTTCCTCGAA
>JBFKCU010000436.1:0-2552 GCA_041620115.1 Burkholderiales bacterium
CCGACGCGGCTGGTCAGCCTGCGCGGTGTCGAAAAGCGCTACGCCAAAGTCAGCGGTGCGAAAGACGGCAGCCTGCGCATCGGCGCGCTGACCACCCTGAGCGCGCTGGGCCGCACTGCCGCGGTGAAAAAGCGTGCGCCGGTGATCATCGATGCACTGAGAACACTCTCCAATGTGCGCGTGCGCAACGTCGCCACGCTGGGCGGTCATCTAGCGCATGGCGATCCGCACATGGACCTTCCGCCGGTAATGATGGCACTGGATGCGCAGGTAGTTACCGCGGCGACCGCGGGCTCGCGCACGCTGGCTGTGGCCGATCTCTACACCGGTTATTACGAAACCGCGCTGGCGCCGAACGAGCTGATCAGCGAAGTCGTCGTGCCGGCGCAGGACGGACGACGTTCAGCCTATGTCAAGCTGACGACGCGCGCGGCGGATGACTGGCCGACGCTGGGAATTGCGGTGTCACTCCTCACCGATGGTCATGTGGTCGAGGATGCGCGATTTGTCGTCAGCGCGGCGACCGAGACACCGGTGCGGCTCGCGTCGGTCGAGGGCGTGCTGCGCGGCGCGACGATCAGTGAGGCCGTGCTGGCGCGTGCGGGTGAGGCGGCCGCGGCGGAAGCCGAACTGGTGGGCGACGCGCGGGGTTCGGCTGCCTACAAGACCGAACTGCTGCGGGTGTATGCGGGGCGTGCGGTGCGCAAGGCCATGGCCGCGTGAAGTGAGTCATCAGGAGCAAACGTTTTGGCAATCAATATACTAGGCAACAGCAACGCGGGCGCGGCGATGGGCCATTCGATCCCGCGCGTGGAAGCACGGGCCAAGGTCACCGGCCGGGCCGAATACGTGCACAACCTGCGGCTGCCGGGAATGCTCTACGGAAAAATCCATCGCAGCACGGTGGCGCATGCGCGCATCCGCAGCATCGATGTGGCGGATGCGCAGGCCATGCCCGGAGTCCACGCGGTGTATACGGCGGAGGATATCCGCAAGCTGATTCCCGAACCCTATTACGGCCCCGCGTTTCACGACCAGCCGATCCTGGCGATCGGCAAGGTGCACTATGTCGGCGAACCGGTGGCGCTGGTGCTGGCCGCCGACGCGCATATTGCCGAGGCGGCGGCGCAGCAGATCGTCGTCGATTACGAGGAACTGCCGGCGGTATTCGATGAAGTCGAAGCCATGACTTCGAAAGCCGTGGTGCACGAAGTGCTGAAACCCGCGGGCACCTTTCCCGACCTCAAGCACCTCAAAGACAAACGCGATACCAATGTTGCGCTGGATTTTCATCTGCGCCGCGGTGATGTGCAGAAGGCTTTTGCCGAGGCCGACCACGTGTTCGAGCATACCTTCCGCACGCAGCAGGTGCTGCACCTGCCGCTGGAACCGTTCGTCACGGTGGCCGATCCGGCACCGAACCAGCTGGTGATCCACACCGCATCCCAGAGCCCGTCGTTCGTGCGCATCGAGATTGCACGCCTGCTCGGCTGGCCCGAGAACAAGGTGCGGGTAAAGGTGCCGTACCTGGGCGGCGGCTTCGGCGCCAAACTCTACATCAAGCTCGAGGCGCTGACGGCGGCAGCAGCGCTGATCGCCGGGCGCCCGGTGAAAATCGCGCTGACCATGGAAGAGCAGTTCTACACCCTGACCAAGCACGCGACGACATTGCGTATCAAGAGCGGCGTGACCAGGGACGGCAAGATCACTGCCCGCGAATGCGAGGTGTGGTGGAACGGCGGCGCCTATGCCGACATCGGGCCGCGTATCACCCAGAAATCCGGCTTCACCGCACCCGGGCCGTACGACATCGACCATGTCGCCATCGATTCGTATTCGCTTTATACGAATCTGACGCCCGCCGGTGCGCTGCGCGGCTTCGGCATCCCGCAGCTGGTGTGGGCCTACGAAAGCCACACCGACATGATCGCCAAAGAACTCAAGATCGATCCGCTGGCCATCCGGCGCATCAATATCCTGCGTGAAGGCCGCCCCCAGGCGACCGGCACGCTGATGCGCGATGCCGGCATCGAGCCGGTGCTGGAGCGTCTGGCGCAGCGCATGAACTGGGAGAAAAAATTCGACCGTGAGGTTGTTGATAAAGGTCGGGGCACCATTCGCCGCGGCCGCGGCATCGCCATCGGTTTCAAGGCGAGCATTTCACCGACCACCTCCATGGCCATCGTCAACATCAGCGCCGACGGCAGCTGCATCGTCTATTGCAGCACCGTGGACATGGGGCAGGGTTCGGACACCGCGATGGCGCAGTTTGCGGCCGAAGCGCTGGGCATACCGGTGGAGCGCGTCAGCGTGGTGCATCCGGACACCGACGTCACGCCCTACGACATGGCGACACTGGGTTCGCGCTCGACCTATCACATGGGTCATGCGGTCAAGCAAGCGGCCGAAGACGCGCGCGACAAATTGCTGGCGCTGGCGGCCGAAGTCGGGCTTTCGGCAGAGACCACGCCGATTCCCGACATCTTCCGCAAGAAGTACGGCATGCAGGCCGGCAACATCGTCGGTATCGGCAGCTTCATCCCGCCGTACAC
>JBFKCU010000437.1:0-2533 GCA_041620115.1 Burkholderiales bacterium
CCCGAGCTCGACGCATGCGCGCACCGCGTGATCAACAATCGCGTACGGTTGAGCCGTCGTGTGCCCCAGCTGGTACAAAGCGACCAGCAATAGATGGCGTACGGGCGCGTCGGTCAGCGGATGCTGCAACAGCCGGCCGATAATGCCGTCGAGATTTCCTAGGTGGCGCAACACGCCGTAGGACAGATCCTGCACGCCACCGCGTTGCTGCGGGGTTAGCGTCGGCTCTTTTTGCCAGACGGTTGCGAGTTCAGCATCGAGGCTGCGGCCTTCCAGGACGCGGGCGACAATGTTGACCGCCAGACACTGTACGCGCTCCATGCTCACAACACAGCCTGCGGCAATTCAGATGTCAAAACAGGTGCCCGGATCCATGGGCATGCCGGTCAGAAATTGTTTTGCCGGAAGCCGCTTGCCGCCGGCACGCTGCAACTCCAGCAGGCGGATGGCTCCGGCGCCTGTGGCAACCACCACCCCGGCGTTGCCTGCTTGCTGCACCGTTCCGGGCGGGGCGGCAGTCGACGAGACCGGTTCGGCCTGCCAGATTTTCAAGGGATGGCCGTTCCACGTCGCGCGCGCCCCGGGCACTGGGTTGAACGCGCGAATCAGGCGATCGATATCCGCGGCCGGCCGGGCCCAGTCAATGCGGGCTTCCGCCTTGCCGATTTTGGCGGCGTAGGTAGCCTGCGCATTGTCCTGCGGAACCGCTTCGGTCTGCTCGCGCAGCGTCCGGACAATGAGCCGCGCCCCAAGTTCGGCCAGCTTGTCGTGTAATGTCTGCGCATTTTCGCGCGGTGTAATCGGCACCGCTTCAGACAACAGCATCGCGCCGGTATCCAGCCCTTCATCCATTTGCATGATGGTTACGCCGGTTTGGTGGTCCCCCGCGAGGAGTGCCCGCTGGATCGGCGCCGCGCCGCGCCAACGGGGCAGCAGTGATGCATGAATATTCAGGCAACCGCGCCGCGGCAACCGCAACAGCGCCTCGGGAATCATGAGGCCATAAGCCGCCACGATAATGGCATCGGGCATCAGACTTGCGAGCTCACTCACCAAGGCGGCATCGTTCAGGGTCGTCGGCTGGGACAATGGCAGGCCACGCTCGAGTGCCAGTTGCTTGACGGCAGACGCGTGTGGTTTTAGCCCCCGTCCGGCCGGCCGGTCCGGTTGTGTCAGTACGTGCGCAACATCATGGCCGGCATCAAGCAGCGCCATCAGCGCCGTTGCTGCAAACGCGGGAGTACCTGCGTAAATGAGCTTCAATGGGGGCGTGGCGGCGCGGAGCGCCAGTTTCACTACATGGCCTGCCGCTGCTGTTTCGACAGCTTGGCAACGATGCGTTGCTGTTTCAGCCGCGACAGTTTCTCGACAAAAACGCGGCCCACGAGATGATCCATTTCATGTTGTATGCAGACCGCGAGCAATCCTTCTGCGGTGATCGTGCGTTGACGGCCATGCTCATCAAGCGCTGTTACGGTGACTTTGGCCGCTCGGACCACTTTCTCGTAAATACCCGGCACAGACAAACAGCCTTCTTCGCATTCGGCCTCACCCTCGCTTGCGATGATTTCCGGGTTGATGAAAACCTGCAATTCGCTCTGGGTTTCCGAAAGATCGATTACCAGTACGCGTTGGTGTACATCCACTTGTGTTGCAGCCAAACCAATACCCGGCGCAGCGTACATGGTCTCAGCCATGTCTTTGATTAAATTGCGTATTTTGTCGTCCACTTGCTTGACCGGTGCAGCAACCTTGTGCAAGCGTGGATCCGGGTAGTGCAATATTGGTAGTAAAGCCATGAAAAACTTGCCAATTTAATCAGCTAGATGCAGAATTTAAACTAAACTCTCACGTTGCCCCGGGTGGTTCTGCACAATAATCCGGGCCGCGTTCACATGAGGTGGGACCGCACATGCGAAATGTAATTATATCCCTGATTTTGTTGGTAACTCCGGTATGCATCGCTGTCGCTGCCGAGCCGCCCGCGATGAGTGACACGGCACCCGAACGCTATACGGTTCAGCGGGGAGACACCCTGTGGGGGATATCCGGGCGCTACCTCAAGGAGCCATGGCGCTGGCCGGAATTATGGAAAATGAATCAGGAGCAGGTGAAGAATCCGCACCTGATTTATCCCGGCGATGTCATTGTCCTGGACCGTAGCGGCGGCGGGGCACAATTGCACCTGGTCAAACTCGACACCACCAAGCTGCAACCGAAAGTGCGCTCCGAGCCCAGTGCGCGCGCAGCTGTTCCCAGCATCTCGCCGTCGGTAATCGAACCGTTCATGTCCAAACCACTGGTCGTCAGTGCGGATGAACTCGAAAGCGCGCCACGCATCGTCGCCACGGCGGAAAGCCGGGTTACGCTCGGCGCAGGCGATCGTGCTTTTGTTCGGGGAATTACCAAGGACAAGGGCGACCAGTGGCAGATATTCCGCCGCGGCGACGCCTTGGTGGATCCGGAAAATAACGAACTGCTGGGTTATGCGGCGATCTATCTGGGCGATGCCCGGGTGCGCCAGCACGGTGAA
>JBFKCU010000438.1:0-2510 GCA_041620115.1 Burkholderiales bacterium
CCTGCTCCGTGAATGGCGTAATGCCCAGGGCTTCAAATTGCGCGCGCTTGTAACGCCCTTCGCGCTGCGCGACGGTCATGCGCTCAGTAGGCGCGGCATCGATGACGCGCATCTTCAGTTTGGGATCGCCGGAGAGAATAATTACGCCATTCTCGTCGGTGACAAACTCTTCGGAGCGATTGACCCAAGGCGCCAGGCGCGGCATGTCCACCTTGACTGTCACCACGCCGACAAAACCCGCTGCCGAAGTGACCGGCGAGGAGAAATAGAGCCCCGGCACGTTGGTAACCCGGCCTACCGCGTACTGATAACCGCGCTTACCCTCCAGCGCCGAAGTGAAATACTTGCGATCCGCGTAATTGACACCGACAAAACTGGTAGCGGTCTCGAAATTGCTCGAGGCGACCGCGTCGCCGCTCGCATTCATCATCCATATCACATCCACTTCCAGCTCTTCGGCCGTCATCGCAAACTGGCGGCCGAGCATCTGCAGATCGCCGCGAGCGGCCAGCTTCTGCCTGTACACGTCCAGCGACTCCTGCCGTCGCACGGCGTTCGGGCCGAAATCCGCAAGCACACTGATCACGTCCCGCCCCGCTGCGACCACCGCCGGCACTCCGCGCAGCCGGTTCAGCACGAGCTCAAACTGTTTGCCCACCGAGACCATGCGCTGCTCGATGTCGGCGCGTTCGCCGGCGAGATATGTAGCGACGCGATCGTCCACGACCCGGTTCAATACCACTGCAGTAACCGCTGCCCAGAACATGACCGCGGCCGCAAAAATGCCCAGCATCTTTTTCGCGGAAATTTCCGCCGGCGCGGCGTTGTGCTCCGCTGAAGTCCCGATTGTTCTGTCAGCCATGTTGATTCCGCACTGCGCTCTACTCAATCCCCGGGACCGCAGGCCCCGGAAAACTTCCCTCAGGCCAAGAACTGCACCACGCCGTCAAAACAACATAACCTGTTGTTTTTACTGCATTTTTATATAACGCTGTCGGCACATGCAACGCGCGCAGCCAGATCCGCAGGTGCAGTGGCATGGCGCAATGCGCCGCTGCCACCGCGACGTTGCGGCCAACAAGGCCCGCGTCGCCAGTGCGCTTCGCAGGGTATCCATCATGATGCACAAGCGCAACTGCAGATCAGCCCTGGTGACACCCGCTGCGCGACAGCCCCGCCACCAATGTCGCGCGCACGATCACTTTGGCGCGTTTATTACTTGTTGTCACGATAAATGCGGGGCATCACGCGCCGCGCGCCATCGGAAAAAGTCTGCGCGCGGCAAAATGTCTTAGAATCGAAACCGATATTGCGCAAGACCAGTCTGTTCTGAATCCGGAGAAACTAATGACCGCCGCGACCCGCAAAACCAAGACCGACTTCCAGTGGGATGATCCGCTGCTCCTCGACGAACTGCTCAGCGATGAGGAGCGCATGGTACGCGATACGGCGCAGGCCTACTGCAGGGACAAGCTGATGCCACGGGTGGTGGAAGCCAACCGTCACGAAAAATTTCATCGAGAAATCATGAACGAGATGGGTGAACTCGGCTTTCTCGGCCCCACCATCGAGGGTTACGGCTGCGCCGGCGTCAACCATGTCTGTTACGGCCTGATCGCCCGCGAAGTCGAGCGCGTCGACAGCGGCTACCGTTCCGCGCTGTCCGTGCAATCCAGCCTCGTGATGTATCCGATCTATGCTTTCGGCAGCGAAGCGCAGAAGCAGAAATACCTGCCCAAAATGGCGACCGGTGAATGGATCGGCTGCTTCGGCCTGACCGAACCCAACGCGGGCTCTGATCCCGCGGGCATGGTCACGCGTGGCAAGAAGGCCGACGGCGGCTACCTGCTGAGCGGCGCGAAAATGTGGATCACCAACGCCCCGCTGGCCGACGTACTGCTGGTTTGGGCCAAGGACGATGGCGGCGTGATTCGCGGCTTTATCCTGGAGAAAGGCATGAAAGGACTGTCGGCGCCAAAAATAGAGGGCAAATTCAGCCTGCGCTCCTCGGTCACCGGCGAAATTGTCATGGACAACGTGTTCGTGCCGGAAGAAAACGTGCTGCCCGACGTATCCGGGCTCAAGGGTCCGTTTTCGTGCCTGAACAAAGCACGGTACGGCATCGCCTGGGGTGCGCTGGGCGCGGCGGAGTTCTGCTGGCACGCCGCCCGCAACTACACCCTTGAGCGCAAGCAATTCGGCCGCCCGCTCGCGGCGAACCAGCTGGTGCAGCTGAAACTGGTCAACATGCAGACCGAAATCACGATGGCACTGCATGCCGCGCTGCGCCTGGGCCGGCTGATCGATGAGGACCGGGTCGCACCGGAGATGATTTCATTGCTGAAACGCAATTCCTGCGGTAAAGCACTCGACATCGCACGTGTTGCGCGCGACATGCATGGCGGCAACGGCATCGCCGATGAATTCCACGTCATCCGCCATGTGATGAACCTCGAGGCTGTGAATACCTACGAGGGCACGCACGACATCCACGCCCTGATCCTCGGCCG
>JBFKCU010000439.1:0-2500 GCA_041620115.1 Burkholderiales bacterium
AAACCGGATGTCGCGCCCGGCGCCGAAACCCTCAAGCTGATCCGCGAGCTGATCGCTTTTCCCACGGTCAGCCGGGAGTCCAATCTCGACCTGATTGATTATGTGCGCGAGCTGCTGCGGCCGCTCGATGCCGACGTGCGCCTGACATTTGACCGGGACAGGCGCAAGGCCAACCTGTTTGCAACGCTGGGGCCGCGCGGTGTGCCGGGTGTGGCGCTTTCGGGGCATACCGATGTCGTGCCCGTGGACGGGCAGGACTGGTCCAGCGATCCGTTTGCGGTGGTCGAGCGCGACGGCCGTCTCTATGGCCGCGGCACATCCGACATGAAAAGTTTCATTGCATGTGCGCTGGCCGTGGTGCCGCCGTTCGTGCAGCGCGGCATGAAAACGCCGGTGCACCTGGCCTTTTCCTATGACGAAGAGGTGGGGTGTCTGGGGGTGCGCGATCTGCTGGCGGACATGGTGCAGGCGGGAATCAAGCCGCGGTCCTGCATTGTTGGTGAACCCACCGAGATGCGCCCGGTGATTGCGCACAAGGGCAAGCAGAGCTATCGCTGCACGGTGCGCGGCCTTGCTTCGCATTCCGCGTATGCGCCCTACGGCGTCAATGCGGTGGAGGCGGCGGCGGAAGCCGTTGCTTTCCTCAAGCAGATGGCGCGGCGGCACCGCGACGAGGGTCCTTATGATCGGGGATTTGACGTTGCTTACACCACGGTCCATACGGGCGTCATAAACGGCGGCACCGCGCTGAACATCGTGCCGAAGGACTGCGTGTTTGATTTCGAGTTCCGCAACCTGCCCGGCGACGATCCCGATGCACTGTTGCGCGAGTTTGAAGCCCATGTGCGCAAGGCAATCGAGCCGGAAATGCATGCTGTCGATCCGAAGAGCGGGTTCACCATCGCAAAGATGTCGGAGATCCCGCCACTGGATACCGGCGCCGAGTCGGAAATCGCCGGTCTGGCGCAGGAACTCTCGGGCCATCGTGACATTGCCAAGGTTTCATTCGGCACCGAGGCCTCGCAGTTCCAGGTGGCGGGTGTGCCCACGGTGGTGTGCGGGCCGGGGTCGATATTGCAGGCGCACAAGCCGGACGAGTTTGTTGCGCTGGAACAGGTGGCGCGGTGCGAGAAATTCTTGCAGACCCTGATTGCCCGCACCTGTGTATGATCGGAGACGCACTTTGAAAATCAGCCATCAACTGATTTGTTAACGGAGGAAAAGCGCATGAAAAAAAAGCTGAAATTGCAGATGACGGGCGCGTTAATGGCGGGCCTGATCGTGCTGGGCGCGAACGCGGCCAACGTCAAGATCACACCGCTGGGCAGCCACGACGGCGAATTGTGCGTGCAGGATCGCGCGATGATTTTCGAGGATCCGGACGGCACGCGCCTGCTCTATGACGTCGGGCGCACGGTGACCGGGCCTGATGATCCTCGTCTGGGCAAGATCGATGCGGTGCTGGTGAGCCACATGCACGGCGACCATGCCGGCGACCGCCACATGGCACAGACCAATGCCGGCGATTGCGGCAAGCCTGCAATCTCGGTGAGTGCATTGCCGGACACCAGCAGCGCCAGGATTGCGGCGGCGAAAAAGGCCAAGATCGTCACGGGCAGTGAAATGCCGGCGTTCTTTGCAGGCAAGCTGAAGGAACTCGGCGGCAATCCGGCGGATTCGCTGCTGGTGCGTTTCGGCGCGTCGCGCAAGATCGGCGGTGTCACCATCACCACGGTGCCCGCGGTGCATTCCAACGGCGTCAGCGGTGAGATGGTCGGCGGCGAACTCGGCAAGCTGCTGCAGATGGCAAGCCTCGGTGCCTACGTCGGGCCGCCGACCGGTTACGTGCTGACGTTCTCGAACGGCTTTGTTGCCTACCTGTCAGGCGATACCGGCATCACGGCCGAGCAGGAAAACGTCGTGCGCCAGTACTACAAGGCGAAGCTCGTGGTCATGAACATCGGCGACAACTTCACCACCGGGCCGCGGGAAGCGGCATTCGTGATCAACGACCTGGTCAAGCCCAATGCGGTCATCGCCACGCATGTCAATGAAGTGGCGACCAAGGGCGGCAAGGTGATTTCCGGTACCAAGACCGATACCTTCATGAAGGCGGTCAAGGTGCCGGTGCATCTGCCGCTGAGCGGCAAGACCATGGAGTTTGATGGCGCGGCGAAGTGTACCGCCGGCTGCTGACGCAACCCCGGACGGCAAAAACCCCGCGCCCAGGCGCGGGGTTTTTTGTGGCCATCGCCGGCCGTTTGCGGCGAAAACAATAATACAAATTGTTGATTTTATTGATATTTATGTGGTCGCGATGAACTCGGGGTCGTCCTGGTGTTCGCGCTCGAATTCGAGGAATTCGTAGTAGCCGCAGCGCTTGCCATCCGGGTATTCGCGGCACACGCCGGGGCGCGCCTCGTACACCGTGCACTGCCGCTTCTTGGTATCGAACAGCTTGCAGATGCGGCCGAAGTGCTCGTCTTCTTGCTGGCGCAGC
>JBFKCU010000440.1:0-2478 GCA_041620115.1 Burkholderiales bacterium
GTTCCAGTCGGCGCGTTTGACCAGACTGGTGAAGAGCGTGCCGATTTCGCACTGGCCGGGCGCCGCCACTTCGTGATGGTGCACTTCGACCGGTACACCCTGCTCTTCGAGCGCCAGACACATGGCGGAACGGATGTCATGCAGCGAATCCACCGGAGGCACAGGGAAATAACCGCCCTTGATCGCAGGACGATGGCCCATGTTGCCACCCTCACCGGCATTCTCTTCCTCCGACGACCAGGGACCCTCGGAACTCTTGATCCGAACCGCTGCGCCGGACATGTCGATTTTCCAGGTCACCGAATCGAACACGAAGAACTCGGGCTCCGGACCGAAATAAGCGGTATCACCGATGCCGGTGGATTTGAGATAAGCCTCCGCGCGCTTCGCTATCGAACGCGGATCACGGTCGTAGCCCTTGCCGTCGGACGGCTCAACCACGTCGCAAGTCAGGTTGAGCGTGGCCTCGTCGGTAAACGGATCCATGCGCGCGCTGTCGGGGTCAGGCATCAACTGCATGTCCGACGCCTGAATGCCTTTCCAGCCGGCAATCGATGAGCCATCAAACGCGTGACCGTCGGTGAACTTGTCTTCCCCGAACATCTTGACCGGCACGGAAACATGCTGTTCCTTGCCCCGGGTATCCGTAAACCGCAGGTCCACAAACCTGACCTCGTTTTCCTTCAACAGCTTCATGACATCGGCGACGCTTCCCATCTAACTCTCCTGATGACTAGTGATTAATAAATAAACCTGTAAAAATCGCTTCTGCTCCTTGGTTCAGCAGGATGTGTACCAAGGCGGTGCATCACCATCTAATTGAAAATAAACAAGTATTTGTCTGAGCACACATTCAATTCGCACTGTTTTTGTGCATGCCGGATCGTTACGCACAATTATAGTGCATACCTGCGCCGATCGCACTCGGTTAAAATTCGGCTCCCTGAAAACCTGCGAAGACCATGTCATGAGCGAAATCACCAAAATTCTGCAAGCCGCGCGCGAACGCGGGCAACAACTGGGTCTGCCGTACAGTGGCGCGCTCCTGCCGCAGGAAGCCTTTCAAATGCTGCAGGCGCAGCCGGCGGCGCGTCTCGTCGACGTGCGTACCCGTGCCGAATGGGACTGGGTCGGCCGCATACCCGGCGCTGTGGAAATCGAACTGCTGACCTATCCAGGCAACCGTCCCAACGCCGAATTCATCCCGCAACTGGAACAAAAGGTTGAGACGACCGCTCCCGTGCTCTTCATCTGCCGCAGCGGCGGCCGCTCGCACAACGCAGCGATGCTGGCAACCCAAGCGGGCTATGCGGATTGTTACAACGTGCTCGAGGGCTTCGAAGGTGACCGTGACCCGCAGGGGCACCGCAACAAGCTCGGTGGCTGGCGCGCCGCCGGCCTGCCCTGGATTCAGGGCTGACCGCAAACCCGTGCAGGCAGCACGGCCGTCCTAATCGCCGCGCCAGACCACGCCATACAGATCGTGGCGGCGATCGCGCAGATTGCGCACCGTGCCGTTGTTGCGCGCCGTGACCAGCGTGTCCGGCCGCAGATCCGCAATCGCGACAGTTTCCACGTTCGGCGTGGTGTCAGCGGCAATCCCGTCGCGCGCAAACGGAAAATCACAGGGCGTCAGCACGCAACTTTGCGCATACTGGATATCCATGTTGGACACATTGGGCAGGTTGCCGACATTTCCTGACATCACCACGTAAATCTGGTTTTCCACGGCGCGGGCATGGCAGCAGTAGCGCACCCGCAGATAACTCTGCCGTTCATCGGTACAGAACGGCACAAACAGGATGTGTATGCCCTGGTCCGTCAGATGCCGGACCAGTTCCGGAAACTCCGAGTCGTAGCAGATCAGCACGCCGATCGGCCCGCAATCCGTCTCGATCGCAGCCACGGTATTGCCGCCCTCGATGTTCCACCACGCCACCTCGTTCGGCGTCGGGTGTATTTTCGGCTGCTCGTATATGCTGCCGTCGCGCAGAAAAATGTAGGCGTTGTTCTCAACCCGTCCGTTCGGCATGCGCGTCGGATGTGATCCGCCGATGATATTGATGTTGTGCCGCAACGCCATGTCACGCATGGCCTCGCGAAACCTGGGCGTGTACTTTGTCAGCGCAGCAATTGCATCCGCCGGCGGCATTTCCTGATTTTCGATCGACAGCAACTGCAGCGAGAACATCTCCGGAAACACCACGAAGTCGCCGTTGTAGGTTGCAACGACGTCGACGAAATACTCGACGAACTTGATGAATTCCTCGAACGAATGCACGCGCCGCTGCATGTACTGCACGGTGCCGACGCGCACCGTGTCGGCCAGCCGGCCGCCGGAATACTCCGGCTTCGCCGCCGTCGTCTCGGCGGGCACCTTGGGATTGCGCCACACCAGGTGCACGCCATACCCCATCGACTGCTGATCGGTAGCGATGTAATCGGCGATGACGCCGATGACCTCAAAGCGGTTGCGCA
>JBFKCU010000441.1:0-2471 GCA_041620115.1 Burkholderiales bacterium
CCGCGCAGGCCGGCATCGGTCGAAAACGAATACTGGGTCTTGGCCACGCACACCGGGTATTCGCCATAGCCGTCTTCCTGCAGCTTCTTGATCTGCCCCCGCACCTTGTTGTCGGCCGATATGTCCGCCGCGCCATAAATCTTGGTGGCGATGGCTTTCATCTTGTCCCACAACGGCAGCTTCTCGTCGTAGACGAACTTGAACTGGTTCTCGCCCTTGTCGATCAGTTCGACGACCGCCTTTGCCACGTCGGTCGCACCGGCGCCACCGTCGGCCCAATGTTTCGCCAGGATCACCGGCACGCCGTGGGGCGCCATTTTCTTTTTCAGCAGCTCGACTTCGGCATCGGTGTCGAAAGTGAAGTGGTTAATTGACACCACGCATTTCAAGCCGTAATTCTCGCGCACGTTTTTCACATGGCGCTCGAGGTTGGCCACGCCCTTTTCCAGCGCAGCGAGGTTTTCCTTGTTGAGTTCCTTGACATCGACACCACCGTGAAACTTCAGCGCGCGGATGGTCGCGACGATCACGCAGGCGTCGGGCTTGAGGCCCGATTTGCGGCACTTGATGTCAACGAACTTTTCGGCACCGAGATCGGCGCCGAAACCGGCTTCCGTCACCACGTAATCCGCCAGCTTGAGTGCGGTCTGGGTCGCGATCACCGTGTTGCAGCCGTGGGCGATGTTGGCAAACGGGCCGCCATGCACGAAGGCGGCATTGTTCTCGAGCGTCTGCACCAGGTTCGGCGCCAGCGCATCCTTCAGCAGCACCGTCATCGCACCGTGCACCTTGAGGTCTTTCGCACACACGGGTTTCTGGTCGCGTGTATAGCCCACAACAATGTTACCCAAGCGGGTTTTCAGATCCTTGATCGAGGTCGAGAGACAGAATATCGCCATCACTTCAGAGGCCACGACGATGTCGAAGCCGTCCTGGCGCGGGTAGCCGTTGCCGGGTCCGCCCAGAGACACGGTGATGTCGCGCAATGAGCGGTCGTTCATGTCCATGACCCGCTTCCAGGTAATGCGGCGCACGTCGATGCCCAGTGCATTACCGTGGTGGATATGATTGTCGAGCGTGGCCGCCAGCAGATTATTGGCCAGTGCGATGGCGTTAAAGTCACCGGTGAAATGCAGGTTGATGTCTTCCATCGGCACCACCTGGGCATAACCGCCGCCGGCAGCGCCACCTTTCATGCCGAACACCGGGCCCAGTGAGGGCTCGCGCAGGCAGATCATGGCTTTCTTGCCGATCTTGTTCAGTGCGTCGCCCAGACCCACGGTCGTCGTCGTCTTGCCCTCGCCGGCCGGGGTCGGGCTGATTGCCGTAACCAGGATCAGCTTGCCGTTCTTCTTCTTCTTCAGGCTGTCGACAAACTCCAGCGACACCTTGGCTTTGGTATGGCCATAGGGCACCAGATGCTCTTCCGGAATGCCAAGCTTTTCTGCAATCTTGACTACGCGTTCGATTTTTGCAGCTTGAGCAATTTCAATGTCCGACAGTGCCATGGTGTTCCTCTCCTGAACGTGAATGAACGGCCCGCCTGCGCGGGCTGTTTGTATGACTAAAGCTTAAACTTTCTCGACTTGCGCCAGCACCTGTCCGCCGCCATAACTTGAACGCGGCGTCAGCTCCCCGCCTTTCATGACCTTGACCGCGCAGTATTTGAATTCCGGAATCTTGCCCACCGGGTCCAGTGCTGCATTGGTCAGCAGATTGGCGGCTGCCTCATAAAAACAGAAGGGAATGAACACGGCGCCGCGCGGTGAGCCGTCATCCGGACGCGCGTAGAGCGAGATGATGCCGCGCCGCGACTCGACGGTAACGATATCGCCGCCTTTGGCCCCGATCTGGTCCAGATCCAGCGGATGCATGGAAACGGTCGGCACCGGCTCTATGGCGTCCAGCACGCCGGCGCGGCGCGTCATCGCACCCGTGTGCCAGTGCTCCAGCTGGCGTCCGGTGATCAGGACCAAGGGAAACTCGCGGTCCGGCCGTTCGGCAGCGGGAATGATATCGGCCGGCACAAACCTGGCCTTGCCTGTCGCAGTTGGAAATTTATCAACAAAAACAACCGGTTGCCCCGGATCCCCTTCCACCTCGCAGGGATAGGTCACGCAGCTTTCCGCTTCCAGCCGCTCCCAGGTAATGCCGGCGATCGAGTTCATCGCCCGGCGCATTTCGTTAAACACGTCGCGCGGACCGTCGTAATTCCAGTCCAGATCCAGCCTGCGCGCCAGTTCCTGAATGATCCACAGATCCGGCTTGGCTTCGCCCGGCGCATCCAGTGCTTTGCGCCCCAGTTGCACCATGCGATCGGTGTTGGTCACCGTGCCGTCCTTTTCCGGCCAAGCGGTCGCCGGCAGGATCACATCGGCGTAATAACAGGTCTCGGTCAGGAAAATCTCCTGCACCACGAGGCAGTCGAGTTTCGCCAGCGCCTCGCGCGCATGATGCGCATCAGGATCCGA
>JBFKCU010000442.1:0-2469 GCA_041620115.1 Burkholderiales bacterium
CGGATTCCGGTCCGTCACGGCACGGAACAACACGCCGCCCATGGCATAAATGTCGGACCAGGGCCCCTGCCGTCCGTCCGCCGCGTACTGCTCCGGCGGCGCATAGCCCGGCGTGACAATCGCAGTCAGCGCACGTGTGGCACCGCCGGTCGCCCGCGCCGCGCCGAAATCCAGCAGCACCGGGCTGCCATTGGCGCGCAGAAAAATGTTGCTGGGCTTGATATCGCGGTGCAGGAATTTCTCCGCATGCACCGCCGCCAGACCGTCGAGCAGCGGCAGCAGGATGCGCCGCAAATCCACCTCCGCAGGCAGCGGCGCGCGTTTGAGCAACTGATTCAGCGATTCACCGTCTTCATAGTCCATGACCATGTAGCCAGTGCCGTTCATCTCGAAATAGCGGTTGACGCGGACGATGTGCGGGTGACTGAAGCGCGCCAGCGTGCGCGCTTCCTGGATGAAACAATCCAGGCCCCACTGGTAATCCGCACGGTGGTCGGTCGAAACCGGAACCACGCTACCGTCGAGCGCGCGCACGGCGAGGTCACCGGGGAGATATTCCTTGATCGCGACGCGCTTCTCGAGATTGCTGTCCTGCGCGAGATAGGTAATGCCGAAACCGCCAACGCCCAGCACCGCTTCAAGCCTGTACTCCCCCAGCGTCGAGTTCAGCTCCAGCGCATTGTGATAAATGGTGGATTCGCTCATGGCGGATGGAACTGGCGGTGATCAGATCATCAATATATTACGCGCTACGCCTGCTTTTCTGCCATCGCCTGCTGCATGCCCTGCAGCAGGATCTCCGGATCCTGCGCACCGGACATGCCGATGGTGCGGTTGAAAATGAAAAACGGCACGCCGTTGACACCCGCATTGCGCGCGTCGATATCCCCTTTTCGCACCACGTCGGCATCCGCCCCGCTCTGCAGATATTTCAACGTCATGTCGCGGTCGAGTCCGGCCTGCGCGGCATAGTCGGCGAGCACCGCGTTGTCGGTCAGGTTGGCACCCTCGATGAAGTAGGCGCGGAACAGCGCTTCGGCCACCGCATCCTGCTTGCCCAGTTCGCCGGCATGATGAATCAGCCGGTGCGCCTGCACGGTATTGGGCTGCACGGAAATTTTTTCGAACTGCATGTCGAGACCAACGGTCCGGCCGACATCGGCGACGCGCTGGTATTTTGCATGGCCGCCGCCACCGAATTTGCGCTCGATATATTCCAGGCGGGGAATGCCGGTCTCCGGCAGATCGGGATTCAACTGAAAGGGCAGCCAGCGCACGGCCGGCGTTTCTTCATCGGGATACAGTTCGGCGAACTTCTTCAGCGCGGTTTCCAGCTTGCGCTTGCCGATGAAGCACCAGGGTCAAACCACGTCGGAGACGATGTCGATGGTCAGCTTCGGGTTCATGTGAACTCCATGGGTTGCATGCCCCGAGTGTAAACCGACGGCCGCCGCCGGTCGAGGACGAATCGTCACGCCTCATCCCGCCCCAGCATGCGCGCATCATTGGCATCGGCATCCGCGGCAAAACAGAACGGCTGCAATGCGAAGCGGCGGGCGGCCGCCAGCGGTCGCCGGTCCTGCTCGTGGTCCAGCGCCCATTGCGCGTGGCGCGCGAGCAGCGCCAGCGCCAGCGTGCGCCCCAGCGTCAGCGCAAAGCGCCGCGCCCCGGCCTCCACCCGCGCGGTGCCGGCGGCGCCCGCGTCCTCGAGCCAGCGTTCTGCGGCTTCCAGGCCCTGCTCAGCCTGCGCCGACAGCCGCACCAGATCCGGTTCGCGCAGCCCCTGCAGGATGAATCCGAGTTCGCGGCGCAGCGTGCCCAAACCGCCGGTCTCGTGCAGCGCGCGCAGCACGTCCAGCGACAATACGTTGGTCGTGCCCTCCCAGATCGGCAGCACCTGCGCATCGCGCAACAGCAGCGGCAGTCCGGTGTCTTCGACATAGCCAGCGCCGCCGAAACATTCAATCACTTCCGCCAGCACCGCCACCACCTGGCGCCCAGTGGTCAGCTTGGCGACAGGCGTCAGCAGGCGCAGCAGCGCCGTCTGCTGCGCGCTGGCCGTGCCGGCCTCGACCCGCCCCAGCAGTTCGACCGTGAAGAAAGTCAGGTGAAACGCAGCCTCGAATTCCGCCTGCAGCTCCGCCAGCGTGTCCACATGCAGGGGTTTTTCGGCCAACGGTGCGCCAAACGCAATGCGTTTGCCGGCGTAGTTCCGCGCCAAGGCGAGGCCGCGTCGCATCAGCGCACAGGCGCTGACGCTGTTCCAGGTCCGGGTGACGTTGAGCATGGGTGCGATATGTTTGATGCCGTCGCCGAGCCCGCACACCGGCTCGGCCATCGCGCCCGTGAGCTCCAGTTCCGCCGTCGGCACCTTGCGCGTGCCGAGCTTGTCCTTGAGCCGCTCGACGGTGATGCCGTTGAGCTGGCCGTCGGCGCCACGGGTCTCGACATAGAACAGGGCCAGCCCGC
>JBFKCU010000443.1:0-2469 GCA_041620115.1 Burkholderiales bacterium
GTCCGCGTGCATTTGATGCGAAGCGCGCAGTTACGCCGGAGCAGGCCATGGCATTGATCGAGGCCGCGCGCTGGGCGCCGTCGTGTTTCGGCGAGGAGCCCTGGCGTTTTCTGGTGTGGGATCGCGCGCGCGATGCCGCGGGCTGGCAGAAAGCGTTCGACTGCCTGTCGGACAACAACAAGAAGTGGGTCAAGAACGTGCCGCTGCTGTTCCTTGCGTGCGCGGGATCAAAGCTGAACAACGGCAATCCCAACCGCTGGGCGCAGTACGATACCGGCATGGCGGCGCTGTCGCTGACCCTGGAAGCGATGGCGCAGGGACTGATGGCGCACCAGATGGGCGGATTCGACATGGCGAAGGCGCGTGCGGCGTTTGCGATTCCCGAGGAGTTCACGCCCATGGCAATGATTGCCGCGGGCTACCAGGCAGAGCCTGACGTGCTCGACGAGGAGACCAAGGCGAAGGAACTCAAAGCACGAGCACGCAAGCCAGTCGCCGAGCGCTTCTACGGAAGCAGCTGGGGGCAGCCTCTAGGCTAAGAGGGTCAGGCTGCGGTTGCGGTCTGGCGCTTGGCGAGGGTGCCGGATGAGACTGCGTCGGGCGCCTCGCTGTTGGGGAAATTGAACTCGAGCAGGGTGCCGACCGGATCACGCAGGAAGATCTGGTAGCCCGCATTGGCGACATTCTGCTGTTCGTAGGGAATCTTCATGTCGTCCAGTTTTTTCTGGAATTCGGCTGCGCCGTGGACCTGGAACGCCACGTGATCGACGCTGCTGTGGTGCTTTTCCTGCAGGAAGCCCTCGACGCAGCGTGCGCTGACATGCACGATGGGGTGGTCGCCGAGGTAGAGCCAGATCCCGGGATTCGGAAAATTCGGCCGCGGGCCTTTCTTCAGGCCGATGACCTCATCGTAGAACTTTTCGATAGCCGCAACGTCGCCGGGCGCGCAGCGCAGGTTGAGGTGATGGATGCGGTCTATTTTCATGAGCGGCTCCTGGCTTTTTCCGTTGCTTTGGCAGCATGTGTACCGCCGCCGCGTTAGTGAGATCGCCATAATCATACAGCCGGCGCGGTGCGCTGTCCGCAACCCGCGCAAACGGCGCAGGGTGCCGGCGGGGGGCGTCCTTCCGCGGCGGCGCATTGTGCGAACCCGTGCCAGTGATTACACTGCGTTCGGCGTCAAAATCAACAAGGGTACACGCCATAACCGGATTGCGGAGGAGTCGCATGAAATCCATACTCAAATGGTCGTCGTTGCTGGTGCTGTTCATGGCTGCGGGCATCGCTGCGGCGCAGAAATTTCCGGAGCGGCCGCTGCGCATGATCGTGCCGCTGCCTGCGGGGTCGGCCAGCGATTTTCTCGCGCGCACGGTGGGCGCGTCGCTCGCGGAACAGTACGGCCAGCAGTTCGTGGTCGACAACCGCCCGGGCGCCGGCGGCCTGATCGGCAGCAGCATCCTCGCTACGGCCAGCCGCGACGGATACACCTATGCCATGATCGCGCCGCCGCATACCGTTGCGCCGTTGTTGCAGAAGCAGCCGCCGTACCATCCGGTGCGCGATTTCACCGCGGTCATCGAGGTGGCGTCGATTCCGAACATTATTGCGGTGACGCCCGGACTGCCGGCCAAAAACCTCAGGGAACTGGTGGCGCTGCTCAAAACGGATCCGTCCAAATACAACTATGCGTCGCTGGGCGTGGGCACGCTGGCCCATATCGGCGCGGAAATTTTCAACCAGGCGGCCGGGGTGCGCACCGTGCATGTGCCGTTCAAGCAGGTGCCCGAGGCGTTTGGTGAAACCGCTTCCGGCCGCGTGCACTATCTGGTGTTCACGGTGCCGACGATCTCCCCGGTAGTGCGCGACGGCCGGTTGCGGCCGCTCGCGGTGACCTCGGCCAAACGCAATCCGGCATTCCCGAACATCCCCTCGGTGGTCGAGGAGGGATTGCCGGGGGCGCAATCCGACGGCTGGTTCGGCATCGTCGGTCCTGCGGGCATATCGCCGAAGATTGTCGCGCAGCTGTCGGGCGACGTGAAAAAGGTCATCTCGCAGCCGCGCATCAGGGACGTGTTCGAACGGCAGGGTGCGACGCCCGCCGTGGAATCCAGCCCCGAGGCATTCGGTAAGCTGATGCAGGAGGAATACGCGCGCTACGTGAAACTGATCAAGGACGTCGGTCTCAAGCCGCAATAAGCTGCGGTCCGGCAGGAGTTCAGCGCACCGGCGCGGAGGCAGCTTCCGTTGCCGCGGCAGGGAAACCATCCCAGCCGCCGCCCAGCGCCTTGACCACGCCGGCGACGGCGCTGCGCTGCGCGCGCAGGGCATCGGCCCGGTTCAGTTCAGCACTGAGCAGATTGCGTTCGGCGTCGAGCACTTCAAGCTGGCTGGTCAGACCGTTCTCGTAACGGATGCGCGCGAGCCGCAGCGCCTCGGCAAGTGCTGCGGCGCGCGCCGTTTCGGCGTCGA
>JBFKCU010000444.1:0-2467 GCA_041620115.1 Burkholderiales bacterium
ACCAGCACCAGGCGGCTGAACAGCGAGCGCGGCAGCAGTCTCACCGCGCACCCGCTTCGACATGCGCAGCAAAGACATAGCCCTGGCCGCGCACGGTCTTGATGATCGCCGGGTCCTTGGCGTCTTCATTCAGGCGCTGGCGCAGGCGGCTGACCTGCACATCGATTGCACGGTCGTAGGGGCCGGCTTCGCGTGACAGCATCAGGTCAATCAACTGGTCACGCGTCAGCACGCGGTTGGGATGATCGACAAAAATTTTCAGCAGCCGGAAATCGGTGCCGCTCAGCGCCACGACCACGCCCTGCGGAGAAGTCAGGTTGCGGGTTGCCGCGTCCAGCGTCCAGCCGGCAAACCGGAACACGCCGGACGCATCGTCACCCTGCAGATTGTCGGGCAGCGAACGGGCGCGCCGCAGCACGCTCTTGATGCGCGCCAGCAGTTCGCGCGGACTGAAAGGCTTGGCGACGTAATCGTCGGCACCCAGTTCCAGGCCGACGATGCGATCGGTTTCGTCGCCCCGGGCCGTCAGCATGATGATCGGCACCCCGGAGCGCGCCCGCAATTCACGGCACAGCGTCAGGCCGTCATCGCCGGGCAGCATCACATCGAGAATGATCACATCCGGGCGCGAGGTTTCCACCGTCGCGCGCAGGCCCCTGCCATCAGCCACTGTCGTCACCCGATAGCCCTGCTGCTGCAGGTATTCACCGAGCAGGGTGCGGATCTCCCGGTCGTCGTCCACGACGAGGATATGGTCGGGCGTATTCATGGCTTGTTTATACCGGAGGGGCGGGCCGCAATCCTGAAAAATTGTAACGCAGTGTATCAATGCGGCCGGATGCAAACCTGCGATACCAAACACGGGTTGCCTGAAACATCCGGCTTACAGGTTAATGCGTTAATCGAATCGTCAGGAAAGCCCGGCGTCACAGAAAGCGGAACACGACGGGTCATCCAGGGACACCTCCACAACCACTACGCAAAGGAAGAGATCATGAAAAAACTGAACAAAATCGCAACCGCCGTCGCTGTTTCCGTCACCGTTGGGCTCGCCGCCACCGCCTATGCCCACCAGGGCGAGGGCCGCGGCACGGGACCCGGCGCACAAAGCGGCCAGCACCAGGGCATGCAGGGCGGCATGATGGGGCACGGCCAGATGCAGGGCATGGGCCACGGAAACATGCAGGCTATGGGTCACGGGAATATGCAGGGCATGGGCCACGGCATGCAGGGTGGCAAACACGGTCACGGGCATGGCGGATCACAAGCCGGCCAGCAACTGATGACCCCGGAAGAGCGGACCGCAATGCAGGAAAAAATGCGCAACGCGAAAACCCCCGAAGAGCGCCAGCAGATCGCCCTCGCCAATCGTGCCGAAATGCAGAAACGCGCTGCGGAAAAAGGCATCACGCTGCCCGAGCATCGCGGACCGCACGGCCACAGGGGCATGGGCCCGAACGCCACCCAGGAACCGGCCACCACCGAAACCAAGTAAGCACGTCGGGGGGGGCGGGCAATTCGCCCCCTCTTTTTTCGGGCATCATCGTGGCTACACGAACGCACGACTACCCACTCGCAGTGGAGACCGCTTCATGCAACGGCTTTCAATTCATACAGTAACCCTGCTGCTTTGCTCCCTGCTGGCCCTGCCCCTCACGGCCGCGGCGCAATCGCCCCACACCCACCAGCACCGTTTCAGCAATGCAGAAAAATGGGCACGGATTTTTGACGACCCGGCACGCGATGCCTGGCAGAAACCCCATGAAGTCATCCAGGCGCTGAAACTCAAGCCGGATGCCGTCATCGCCGACATCGGCTCAGGCACCGGTTACTTCGCGGCACGGTTCGCCAACATGACGCCGCAGGGGCGCGTCTACGGGCTCGACACCGAACCGGACATGGTGAAATATCTGGCTGAGCGTGCAAAACGCGAAGGCCTGAAAAACATCACTGCGGTGCAAGCCAAACCCGGCGCACTGAAACTGCCTGAACCGGCAGACCTGATCATCCTGGTTGACGTCTACCACCATGTCGACAACCGCGAGGCTTACTTCCGCGGATTGCGGGAATCGCTGAAAACCGGCGGCCGTCTTGCCATTGTTGATTTCACCATGGACTCACCGGTCGGCCCGCCCCGCTCCGGTCGCGTTGCACCTGAACAGGTCAAAGCGGAATTGCAACGCGCCGGCTATGCACTCACCGAGGAACACGGCTTCCTGCCGTACCAGTATTTTCTGATTTTCACGCCGGCGCAGTAGCGTCGGCTGCAAGTCGCCCGCGCCAGGCGCGCAATGCGCATAGCGCCAGGTCCGGTTATTTCTTGGCCTTCAGCTGGTCAATGCGCTTTTTCTCCTCAGCCTTGATCCGGCTGAGCATCGCCGCATCCGGATCCTTCCAGTCGCCCCCGGCGGCGCGGGCCATATAAGCCGTTGCACGGGAAAACTCCTCGAGGCTCAGATCTGCCCGC
>JBFKCU010000445.1:0-2445 GCA_041620115.1 Burkholderiales bacterium
GGTGGCGCGATTCCTGTAGGCGGACTGCGCGAGCAACTGACGATCGGTGAAATCCAGCTGGTGGGTGATGCCGCGGGACTGACACATCCGATAACCGGAGCGGGTATTGCCGCAGGTGTTGCCAGCGGCGAAGCCGCCGCCGCCGCCGCGCGCGCATACATTGGCGGCGATGCTGATGCGCTGACGGAATACGATGAAGACATGCGCGATCAGTTCGGCGAATCGCTGGCGCGCGCGGTGGCACGACGCGCCGAACTCGCACGCATCTGGAGCACCGATGCCGCCAATGACGATGGCGTGCACCGGCGTGGCTGGATTGCCTTTGATGATTATTACCGGGCGCCCGTGCTGGCCCAGGGGGTATCATGAAAATATCAATAAAATCAATTATTTATGTTGTTCCCGTGGTCTGTGCGTTGCTCGCCGGGCCGGTGTGGGGTGCTGAGCCCACGTTTGTCACCAAGGCAATGACGCCCGAGACGGCGCTGAAGGCGGCGCAGGCCGCAATGAAGAAATGCCGCGATGATGGTTTTCAGGTTGCGGTCGCAGTGGTGGATCGCAACGGCAACACGCAGGTCATGCTGCGCGATCGTTTTGCCGGACCGCATACACCGGCGATGGCTGAGGACAAGGCGTGGTCGGCGGTAACGTTCCGTACCAACACGGTGGACCTGGATCGCGTTTCGCAACCGGGGATGCAGCAAAGCGGCATCCGCCACCGGCCGCGCGTCGTGGTCGTCGCCGGCGGGATGATCATCGAAGGGGCGGGTTCGTTGCTGGGCGGCATCGGGGTATCCGGTGCGCCCGGCGGAGATCGCGATGACCTCTGTGCCAAAGCCGGGATCGCCGCAGTTCAGGACAGTCTCGATTTCTGAAAACAAGCGGGACCAATACAGGCAGCATGAAAGCGAGGGATAACAGCACATGGATACCATAGCCGACAACGTACAGCCGATCCGTTTCTACCGGCCGGACTATCACATCAAGACGCCGGAGATGCGATCACCGGAGTATGTGCAGATGAGTACCGCGGCGGCGATCACGTTGGGACTGGTCGCGGGCAAGATGCACCGCACGGCGTGCACGCATTGCCTGAACCTGCTGGTGACCTATCCCGAGGGGTGCCGCGCCAATTGCGCCTACTGCGGGCTGGCGCGTCATCGCGAGGAAGCGCGCGACTATGCCGACCGGAATTTCATCCGTGTCGACTGGCCGACCGCGCGTTATGACGAAGTGATCGAACGGGTGAAGGCCGGCGCCGACAAGGGCCAGTTCCAGCGCATGTGCATTTCGATGATCACGCACCCGAATTCAAACGACGACACTTTCGTGCTGCTGGACAAATGGGTGCGGGCGGTGCCGCAGGTGCCGGTGTCCATTCTGTCCAATCCGACGACGCTGCAAAAAGAGGACCTGATCCGCATGCGCGACATGGGCGCCGATATTTTCACGGTGGCGCTGGATGCGGTGACGCCGGAGATTTTCGAGCGCACGCGCGGCAAGGGCGTCGACAGTCCGCACAAGTATGAGCACTACTGGCGCGCCATCGAATGGGCGGCGGAGGTGTACGGGCCGGAGAAGTTCGGCGCCCACCTGATCGGCGGCATGGGGGAGACCGAGCAAGAGATCCTCGAGGTCGCACAGAAGATCCGCGACATGGGCGGGCACAATCACATGTTCGCGTTTTTTCCGGAACGCGGCTCGTTGATGGAAGACTGGCCGCCGGTGGACCGCGGCCAGTGGCGCCGGGTGCAGCTCGCACGCTACATCATCGATTACGCCGGCGGGAATTTCCGTGACATGCGTTTCGATGAGTGCGGTCGCGTCATTGAGTATGGCGTCTCCCAGTCCAAACTCGAGTCACTGATCAGCTCCGGCGTGCCTTTTCAGACGTCGGGATGTCCCGGCAAGGAGGACAACATATCGGCGTGCAACCGTCCGTATGGCGACTCCAGTCCGACGGACATTCTGTCGTTCCCGTTTGCACTGAAGAAGCGCGATGTTGCGAAAATCCAGCAACAGCTCGATGGCAGGGACGTTAAGGCCGGGCTTTGATTTTCAATAAAATCAATTAGTTGTGGTGACTCTTCGCGCTTAGTGCGGGCCGCACCCACGCTGCGCGCGCGTCGTGAAACCCCTGTGCCTCGATTGTATTTGGGTATATCATTAAATTAGTGTTTACCGATTCAAGCGCCCCCCTGAGCGGTTGCAGCAATCGTTGACAGAACCAAGGAGGCAGCATGGGTACAAATCTCGATCCCGCTTCGATTGAAGCCTTTATTCGCCAGCGCGTTGACGAAGTGTTCGATGAAAAGCTTGAGGCGAAGCTTGAGGACATCAAGTCGAAACGCACGCCGTCGATGACCATCATCGCCACCAAGGGCACGCTCGACTGGGCTTATCCGCCGTTCATTCTGGCGTCCACCGCCGCGGCGCTCGGCTGGA
>JBFKCU010000446.1:0-2445 GCA_041620115.1 Burkholderiales bacterium
CCGAAGCTGTCGACGTGAATGGCAAGGTAGCCGCGTTCCGCCCAGAAGTTGCCCCACATTTTATGGCGCTGCGTCAGCGCATCCGCATGATGCTGGCCGCGCTTCAACGACGAATACGGCCCGGCGCGCCCGTGCAACATGACGACGGCCGGATGCGGTCCCGGCTGTGCAGGCTTGAACAGGTAACCGGTCAGCCGGGTCACGCCATCGGCACTCATGAACTGCACCGTCTCCGGCGTGGCGGCGCGGCCCGCACCGCTCCAAGCCATCAGACCTGCGAGCGCCGCTGCGGCCACGCGGCGCGTCCAGCAGCATACGGGCAGAGACGCCGCGCAATTGGAATACTTAATCATAAGTTGTTGATTTAATGTAGTTTTAACTAACTTTTGCGCACCGGCTTCAGCACGGCCTGAAGCGCGCGGCGCGTCCATCATGTTAAGCGATGCCGGTCCACGCATCTGATACCATCCCGCTCCGCCGCTGCGCACCGTCATCCCGTGAACGGCACCCATTTCTTTGACCCCCTGAACCCGAAAACCAACCATGATCAAACCGATTTCAACACTGGCTCTCGCCATGCTGGCCGCGTTCGCGGCAACTCCCGCAACCGCGCAATCCTACCCCGCCAAGCCCGTACGCATCATCGTCGGCTTCACGCCCGGCGGCGGCGTCGACATCAATGCCCGCCTGCTCGCGCCCAAACTCGCCGAATACCTGGGCCAGCAATTCATCGTTGACAACCGGCCGGGTGCCGGCACCAACATCGCCAACGAACTGGTCGCGAAATCCGCTCCGGACGGCTACACCATACTGATCAATACTGCGGCAGTGGCGATCAACATGAGCCTGTACAAGAAGGTCAACTTCGACACGCTGCGCGACTTCGCCCCGATCTCGGTGTTCTCGCAAAGCCCCAACGTACTGGTCATCCATCCGTCGGTCCCGGTGAAGAACGTGAAGGAACTGGTCGCCCTCGCCAAAGCCAGACCCGGCGCCTTGAATTTCTCATCAGCGGGCAGCGGTACCACCCAGCACCTGTCGGGTGAACTGTTCAACCTGCGCGCCGGCACCAAAATCATCCATATCCCGTACAAGGGCAGCGCACCGTCGCTGACCGGACTGATCGGCGGTGAAGTGGAAATGACGTTCGCCAACATTCCGGCCATTTCGGCACACGTCAAATCAGGTCGCCTGCGCCCGCTGGCCAATACCGGTCCGAAACGCTCGGACCAATTGCCCAACGTGCCGACCATGGCTGAAGCCGGCGTCAAGGGGGTCGATGTCGTGGTGTGGTACGGCCTGCTCGCACCCGCCGCTACGCCGCCTGCCGTCGTCAATACGCTGGCGGGCGCCATCAACAAGGCGACCAAGGATGCCGATACCCGTCAGCGACTCATTGATCAGGGCGCCGATCCGATCGGCAATACGCCGGAGGAATTCGCCAAGCTGCTGAAGCTTGAGGTCACGCGCTGGGCCGAGGTCGTGCGGATATCCGGCGCCAAAGTCGAATAATCAGAATACCCATGACATGGCCGGTGACTCTGCGCCGGCCGGCCCGCCGCCCGTCACCGGGTCGCGGGCCGTTGTTTTTTATACCGGCGGTTTTTTCCTGAGGGTGGCGGCGTCTTTCTGCATCAGCATTGCGGCAACCGCCAGCAACACTGAATCCAGCCAGAATACCGGCACCATGCCGAACGCGGTGCTGAGAGATCCGAAAACAAAAGGCACCAGGATCTCCGTGCCCTTGTTGACCATCTGCCGCAGCCCCATGGCCTCGCCCGACCGCCCCGCCGGCGCGCGATTGTAGGCGAGCATCATCGACAGCGGGCTGCCGCAGCCCAGGCCCATCCCAAGCACGAACGAAATCACCAGCAGTGCGACAAAACTGGTCACGAACGGAAACACCACGCACACCCCGGTCGCCAGCAGCAGCGACGCCGCCAGCACGCGCTCTTCGCTGGAGCGCCGGATCAGGTGCGGCATCAATGCCCGCACCACCAGCAGCGCCAGACCGAATGCACCGAGGATCAGCCCGATTTCGGATGCGCTCAGGCCGATGCGGTGGCCATAGATCGGCAGCAGCAGGTTGTACAGTTCAAGGCCGGTTTCGATGATCCCCGCGGTAATCAGCGCGCGACGCAACGGCCGGTTGCGCACCAGGTCACCGACACGATGCTGGGCCTTGTCTGCATGGCTCACCGGTGCATGCGCCGTTTTGGGCAGCCAGCCGATGCGCAGGCTGAGCAGCAGCACCGGCACCACCGGCATCACGGCGAGCACGGCGAAAGTCGCGCGATGCCCGACAGCGTCGATCAGAAACCCCGCCGAGGTCGGGCCCAGCAGCGCGGTCATGCCGATGCCGAGGCTGAACCAGCTGTAGTTCTTGGTGCGATCCACGCCCTCGGCCATCGCCCCGATCAGATGCTGCACCGCGACCGTGTAGAA
>JBFKCU010000447.1:0-2442 GCA_041620115.1 Burkholderiales bacterium
CCGTGCGAAACAACCTTTGAATTCGACATGACAGTCACGCGCATACGTGAAGATCCGCGCGTGACCAAGCCTTACGACGACGCGCAATGGCAAGCGATAGAAGCGCTCGGCCGCAAGATCGACACTGAACTGGTGGCCAATGACGTGCGCCTGACCCAGGGCGGCGAGCCGACTTTTGTTTCGATCGATAACATGGATGGCCCGGAATGGAACACTGTGGCGCTGTCCGAAGAAAAATGGGATCTCGCCGAACAACTGGCATGGCGGTTGAAGAAACGATTCGCACCGGGCGGCCTGGTGTTCTACGGCCAGGGCAAATGGTACCCGGGTGAACCGCTGCCGCGCTGGGCCCTCGGCATCCAGTGGCGCAACGATGGCAAACCCCTGTGGCAGAACCCGGACTTGATCTCGGCCGCGACCAGTCCGGGAGATGCAAAGCCCGAAGATGCACAGCGCTTTGCCGTCGCCCTGACCGCGGCCCTGGGCCTCGCGCCCGAACGGCTGCTGCCGGTATGGGAAGATCCGCTGACGCATCTGTCTGCAGAGAAAAAACAGCGCATACCCGGGAGCCGACTCGCCGCGGGCTACATGCTGCCACTGGGCTTCGAAGACGGAAAATGGACCAGTTCAACGTGGCCGTTGCCCGATAACCAGGTCGTGCTGATCAACGGCGATTCATCCATCGGTTACCGTCTGCCGCTCTCGGCGCTGCCGCCGCTCACGCCCGACGACCACATCGTGCGCACCGCCCTGTGTGTCGAAGTGCGCGACCAGCGCCTCTACGTTTTTCTGCCGCCGTTCGACACCATCCAGCCTTACCTCGATCTGCTGACGACCATCGAAACAGTCAGCGCGAAACTGAAGGTCAGGATCCGGCCGGAAGGTTACGGACCGCCGCCCGACCGCCTGGTCACGGTGCTCAATGTCACGCCCGATCCCGGCGTCATCGAGGTCAACATCCATCCGGCCGCAAGCTGGAAGGAACTCGTCACCAACACCACCGCGCTGTATGAAGAAGCGCGGGCGAACCGGCTGGGGACTGAAAAATTCATGCTCGACGGCCGGCACATCGGCAGTGGCGGCGGCAACCACATCACGCTGGGCAGCGTATCGGCCGCGGACAGCCCGCTGCTGCGGCGGCCCGACCTGCTGCGCAGCCTGATCACGTACTGGCAGAACCATCCGTCCATGTCATACCTATTCTCGGGCATGTTCATCGGCCCCACCAGCCAGTCACCGCGGGTTGATGAAGCCCGCGACGACAATCTGTATGAACTGGACATCGCCTTCCAGCAATTGGCCGCGATGCAGGAAAAATTCGGGGCGGATCTCGCCCCATGGACCATCAACCGGCTGCTGCGAAATTTCCTCGTCGATCTGACCGGCAACACCCACCGTGCGGAATTCTGCATCGACAAGCTGTACGCATCGCATGGCGCCATGGGACGGCTGGGCCTGCTCGAGTTCCGCGGCTTTGAAATGCCGCCGCACCCGAAGATGAGCCTGGCGCAAATGGTGCTGATCCGCGCGCTGGTCTCATGGTTCTGGCAGAAACCGTATCAGGCCAAGCTGGTGCGATGGGGCACACAATTGCACGACCGCTTCATGCTGCCGCATTACGTCGCCGCTGATTTTCACGACGTGCTCTCCGACCTGCGGCGCGCAGGTTACGCGTTTGACGATACATGGTTCGCGCCGTTTCATGAATTCCGCTTCCCGCGCTACGGCAGCGTGGTCTACGACGGCATCGAGGTCGAAGTGCGCCAGGCAATCGAACCGTGGAATGTGCTGGGTGAGGAAGTCGGCGCCAACGCCACAGCCCGTTACGTCGATTCATCGGTGGAGCGGGTACAGGTACGCGTCCGCGGCATGACCGAGTCGCGCCATGTCGTCACCTGCAACGGCCGCGCCCTGCCACTGGCACCGACAGGCACGCCGGGCGAATTCGTCGCGGGAGTACGCTTCTGCGCGTGGAGCCCGCCTTCAGCGCTGCATCCGACGATCGGCGTGCATGCGCCGCTGGTGTTCGACGTGGTCGATACCTGGAGCCGGCGCTCGATCGGTGGCTGCACGTATCATGTGACCCATCCCGGCGGGCGTACTTACAGCACCCGACCGGTCAATGCCAACGAAGCCGAAGCACGGCGGTTTGCCCGTTTCTGGGACCATGGCCACACGCCTGGACCGATGCAGGTCAAAACCGAAATACCCAATCCGGCGTTCCCGCTGACCCTGGATCTGCGCTGGCACGCCGCACCCGCCGGTGAACACGAGGATGTGGAGGCTGCAGAACGGGAGAGTAATGATAAGTAGTTGTTTTTTAATACTTTTCAATAATTTCAAGGCACGTTACGCACCGCGCTGATCTGCGGATAACGCCGCCGTACCATCGCCTCGACCACATGCTTCAGATCCAGCGGCGCGCGTGGACAGCCCGCGCAA
>JBFKCU010000448.1:0-2436 GCA_041620115.1 Burkholderiales bacterium
CGACGGTTGATGTACGTGGCGCTGACGCGGGCACGCCGCCGGCTTTATCTGTTGCTGGCCCAAAGCCGGATGTTGCACGGTCAGACGCGCTACAACGTGCCGTCCCGTTTCTTTCGCGAACTGCCGGAGTCACTGTTGAGCCGGGTCAACCACGTGCGCCAGGTGCCGGCTACGGGCGGCGTGGGGCAGCGTGAGCCGTCTTACGGCGCGGCGCGCGCGGGCAGCCGCGGCCCGTCAACGGCGCCGGCGGTGCAATCGCGTGATTCTCCCTGGCGTATCGGTCAGGCGGTGGTGCATGCCAAGTTCGGCGCAGGGGTGATCGTCAACGCCGAAGGCGGCGGTGCGGATGCCCGCGTGCAGGTGAATTTCAGGAACTCGGGGCCGAAGTGGCTGATGCTTGAATATGCAAAACTGACTGCCGCCTGAGGCCCGTGCTTCAGGATACGAGGGGGTTCGGCGCGGGCGGTGTCGCATTCTTTGCGGGGAAAATGTCCTTGTAGCTGGCATAGATCGAACATACCAGCACCGGCAACAACAGGATGAAGCCGAGCATCAGCGGCAGGAAGGCGATGATCGCGAGCACGGCTCCGATCACGCCGTAAACCAGAAACGGCAGCATGTTCTGCCAGCACGCTGCCAGCGAGCGTTTCATCGCAGTGACCGGCGGCATGTCGTTAAATACGATCAGCAGCGGTGCAAACCACACGGCCATCAGCACCGGCAGGAACGCCGCCAGTCCGACGGCAACGCCCAGGGAGAGACTGCGCACCGCGGTTCTCATGGTCTCGACATCAGCACCCTTGCCCATCAGCGCCGGCAGCGCGGCACCGCCGGCCACCGCAAACGTGATCCCTACCGCCACGATATTGCCGGCAAGATAGATGCCGCCGACGGTCACCAGGGGGGCCGCGTGGCTCTTGAACGCACTGAACAACTGGCCGATCTCCGGCTCCTCGCCGAGATCAGCGCTGCGGCAGGCGAGCATCAGGCCGGCGAAAAACACGGGTGAGACGAGATTGATGGCCAGCGTCCCCAGCAGCGGGATCATCGCCGCTGCCAGCCAGATCAGCAGCATCAGCACGACCATGGTGATCCAGGTCAGCGGCTGCCCGCGAAACATGCGAAAGCCCTCGACGATCCACTGCCAGCCGCGGTCTGCGGCTACGGTGCGTGTGTCCATCTGTGTTCTTCTCCTGTCCCCGATTGCGCAATTATAGGCATAGGCGCGAGCCGGCGGTACTTGTCAGGACACGAGCCCGGGCAGGCTGTGCTCGTCACGGATGCGTCGCTCCAGTATGCGGCGGAAGTGCTGCGGGTCCTTTGCGTGCGTCAGTTCGCCGGCGCGCGGCAGGTGATAGTCATACAGTCGTGATACCCAGAAACGCAACGCGCCGGCGCGCAGCATGACCGGCCAGGCGCCGCGTTCGATCGGGGTATAGGGGCGCACGGCACCGTAGGCGTCGAGGAATGCGCGTGTCTGCGCCGCATCGAGGCCGCCGTCCGGCATGATGCACCAGTCATTGACGGCGATGGCAATGTCGTAGAGCAGGGCGTCAGTGCAGGCAAAATAGAAATCGATGATGCCCGCCACGCGATCCCCGGCGAACAGCACGTTGTCGCGGAACAGGTCGGCATGAATGACCCCGCGCGGCAGGTCGGAGAAGCGGTAGAGCGACTGGAAGCGCACCTCCTCCTTCAACATCGCGGCTTCTTCCGCGGACACGAAGGGCAGGATGTCGCCAAGTGCGGCCTTCCACCATTTCGGTCCGCGCGGATTGTCCATCGCGGCTGCGTACGAGAGGCCTGCCACATGCAGGCGCGCCAGGACACTGCCCACGGCTGCGCAGTGCGCTGCATCCGGTGCCGATAGGTCCGCGCCTTCAAGGCGCGCAACCAATGCCGCCGGCTTGCCGTTCAGTTCTCCGAGATAAAGGCCGCTGCGACTGGCAACCGGGTGGGCACTGGGCACGCCGCGATCGGCGAGGTGCGCCATCAGGTTCAGGTAGAACGGCAGTTCCTGCGCCTTGAGCTTCTCGAACAGGGTCAGCACATAGCGGCCGCCGCTGGTGGTGACGAAGTAGTTGGTGTTTTCGATGCCGGCGGTGATGCCCTGCAGGTCGATCAAATCACCGACGGCATAATCCCGCAGCCAGTGGCGCAGTTCATCGGCGGTAACAGTGGTAAAAACAGACATGGCCGGAGCTTCAGGCGCGCGCCAGCGCGCTTAACAGTGTCGCAGTTGCAGACGGAAACCGCGGTTCAGAACGAATGGATGACCCACATCGGCGGACGCACGCCGCTGTCGTGGGATTCCTGGCGCGCAAACTTGCCGTCGCCGCGTTCGTCGATGAGGAAGTACGGTCGACCCCCGGGGGGCGTCACCTTCATCATGTAGAGCTTGCCGGCGATGCGGTACTCCTCGACCGTGTCTTCGCC
>JBFKCU010000449.1:0-2428 GCA_041620115.1 Burkholderiales bacterium
CATTGATCAGCGCCGTTACATCCTTGCGCTTGAGCAGCTTGGCGAGAACTTTCAGGCGTGCTTCGCTCTTGGCGATCGGGTTTAGATCGAAGTGCGGCGGAATGACCGGCAGATTCGCGAACGACCACTTGCCGCGTTTAACTTCGAATTCCTCGGGGGCAGCGATTTCAAGCAAGTGACCGACGGCAGAGGACACGACGTAATCGTCATTTTCGAAATAATCGCCATGCCGGGTGAATCCACCCAGTGCACGCGCGATATCGCTGGCGACCGAAGGTTTTTCCGCGATGATTAGCGTTTTTGCCATGCTATGTCGTTGAATTTGCAGCTGTAACGCCGCCAAGATAAGGCACGGACGAGCCGTGCCGTGGAAAAGAGCGCCCGATGATAAGAACAATCTCCCGCCAGCGCAAGCCGGAGTCAGCGCAACCGTTGCCAGCGTCCCCCGGGCAGTGACTCGATCCAGCCGGCCAGTTCAAGTCGGGTGAGCGCTGTGTTGATGGCGCCTGTGTCTAAGCCGCACCGGCGCTGCAGCGTATCCAAGTCCACGGGATCAAAACCGATATGTACAAGCAGGGGATCCTCTGCATCTGGTGCGATATCCGCGCTCGGCATGACGGGTGCGGCATGACCTAGTTCTTCGAGGACGTCCTGCGCTGACTCGACCAGTTTGGCGCCCTGCTTGATCAGGGCGTGGCAGCCTTTGGCCAGCGGTGAATGTATGGATCCGGGAATCGCAAACACCTCACGTCCTTGCTCGGCGGCCAGCCGGGCCGTAATCAGCGAGCCGCTGGATACAGCGGCTTCAACGACCAGGCACCCTTTCGATAAACCGCAGATCAACCGGTTGCGTCGCGGAAAATTTGCTGCCAGAGCAGCCGTACCCAATGGAAATTCCGAGATCAGTGTCCCGTGTGCCGCGAGACGATGTGCCAGTTCGCGGTTGCGCGCCGGGTACACGACATCGAGGCCGGTGCCGATGATGGCGACGCTGGAACTGCTGCCAGCCAGTCCACCGCGATGGGCGGCGGCATCGACCCCCAGCGCCAGCCCGCTGACGATGGTCAGGCCGGAATTGCTCAGTGTGCGCGCAAATGCTTCGGCGTTGTCCAGACCCTGTGCTGTCGCGTTGCGGCTGCCCACAATGGCGAATGCGGGATGGTTGAGCAGATCGAGTCTGCCTTTCACATAGATCAGCGGGGGCGGATCGGGAATTTCGAGCAACGCCCGTGGATATTGCTCATCAGCCAGCGTGACGACCCGGTTTGCGGCGTCACCCAGCCATGCTTCAACCCGGGAGAGATCGGCGGCGGCTGCGCCGCCGCCGCGGATGGCGAGGGCGGTTTTTTCCGGCACAAAGGCGCAGAGTTCGCGCTGACCCGCAGCGAGTATGGCTGCGGGCGATTCCAGCGCAACCAGTAATTTGCGCAGCGTTTGCGGACCCAGTCCGGGTAACAGGCTCAGGCGCAGCCAAGCCTCCAGATCCGCATCCAGCGCCATTGGGGTCGATCTTCAGCGGACGGGGACGCAGCCCCGATTCAGGGTCAGGGGTTGGTCACATAGTCCGAAACGGCGACCGGACGGCTGGCTTCCATGACCAGCGCAAAAGAGGCGCGGTCAAAGGTGCGGAACACCATCAACAGGCCGTAGCGCTCATCCGGCAGTTGCGCGATACCGTCGCGCGTAATGGCCTCGCCCCGCTTCATCAAAGTATCACGCGAAGGTATGGATTCCGCGTAGTACACCCGCGGACTGTCGCTGCCACTGGGGCCGGACCGGCCGAACAGCGGTTCGGTGCGCTGACTGTAACGAGCCGTGGTCTGGCTACGCTCGATGGCCAGCACATTGCCGACCTGCAGTCCGTCTTTGCTGCCCCTGGACAGCGCGACGATCGATAAGGGTCCTGTTTCCTGCAGTCCGCCATAGGCGGTAATAATGCGGCCCCTGATTTTTGCAAGGGGCGGATGCGGGACATAGGCGAATACCGGGGTTTGCTTGCCCAGAACGACCAGCCGATCGTCCTGATAGATTTCCTGCACGGATTTGACAATATCGATCGTTGCAATTTCACCGTGCTGGCGCACCCGGGCATCGCCCAGATAGATCGCCGCATAACCCAGCAGTTCGTTATTTTCCGGATCCACCAAGGCGTCGCCGCGGCGGAAAATCTGCCACTGGTCGCCCTTGTCTTTGGTAATTCCCCGAACAAAAGCACGATCGCCGGCACCGAGCGTAACCCGGCTTTCCGCCGTGGCGACGATGCGTGGCGCGCTTTCAAGTTCATCCGCACTGACGACCAGTGGTTTGGACATGAACGGTTCGATTACCGACGGTGAAATGCTGGGAACAGCTGCGCGCGCACTGGGCTCGGAGCGCACTTTCGGTTGCAGCTTGGTGGTGTCGAGTTTGACCAGGTGCAATTGTGCCC